>CAZQDO010000693.1:0-2177 GCA_964592085.1 uncultured Anaerolineae bacterium
GGGTAGTCAGGTTGAGCCATACGTCGGCCTGGAAGATGAGGGCCTTTCCTTTGAGATGGCCATAGACGGGCAGACGTTTGAGGCCCCAGTCTTCGAAGGCGGAGTTGCGTCCCTCGACGGCGTTGCGGGCGCGGTGGTAGATGCGTTTCCAGGCTGGGGTGTCCACGGGGATGTCTCGCACCAGGCGGATGGAATCGTCTTTGAGGCGCTCCCCCACATTGATGAGTTGGCCGTAAGGACGTGCGAGGTAGGGGCACTCGTCAGGCGGGCAGGTGGCGCCTTCGACAGGGGCGACGGGGATAGCGTCGTTGCGGCAGGTGTGGAAGCAGGTCCATCCGTCTGATTCGTTGCTTGTACCGTCTGAAGAAGCGCTCTGCCACATTGCTGGTTTGTCCTATCCCCTCCACGATGCCCAGAGTGTGGGTCATGGCTTCAGCCAACGTCTTCTCGATAAGGAACACAGCGTCTCCTAGCTCGACCGCTGATTTCCATTTCTCTTTGAGAGTTACCAACTTCTGTTGGGCACTGGCCAAGGTTTCTGCATTCCAAAGGTCATTGACCTCAGAGGTGAATTGTTGGGCCATCTCTTCTCCACCCTCGACCTCGAAGGAGCGCACCGTCGGGAGGATGTTGCGCCACAGATGAAAGATGCTCCTCTGTTGCCTGGCTTTCCGCAAGACCCAATCCAAGGCATAACGATACCAAGGGGCTCCATCACTGATGAGGATTCTGATCTCGGCCACCTTCGACCCCCAGTCCCTCAAGAGAGCCCAGAACTGCCCTCGTATGGCGATGTTGCTTTCTTCGGTGAGTCTGACAATACGCATCCCCACCCTGCTTACGGCGTCACAGATGAGGTACAGGGGTACGCTCACCCCTCGAATCTTGACCCCTGTGCCAGCGGCCACCACCGCACCACTGAAACGCACGAGTCCTCGATACCAACCTCCGAGACACTCCCCTTGAGCTTTCTCTCCCGCATCTTGCAGCCAACGCCACAGAGAGATGTGGCCCAGCTTGGCCTCTGGACCATTCCTTCGCTCGCTCAAGGGGTCCCAAACCTTGGCTCTTTCCGTGCCCGGGTTGATCTCCGAACGAAGCCATTGGGCCACGCCGCGTAGAGAGCCGCCAAGATGCACGTACATGTCCAGACCTTTACGCTTGACCCTCCTGGTGTAGCGAACCCATTTTTCCCTTCCTGGATCAGGAACGTAGTAGCTCCTCTTACAAAGATGACACCACCAGTTCTGATGCCGCTCCTCCCTCACTCCATCCAGGTCACGGATGGTCACCGACCTGGTACCGTTCTTCTTGGTCATCTTCTTATGGCAATGTGGACAGCGGCGTGGATCGTCGGGATGGAGCAGGCGGTCGACAAAATCCTTAGCTTGTTCGATCATATTCATGAGCCATCACCTCATGGACAGAAGGATTGTCTCTCTATACTGTACGTGAGATTGACCCTTTTTGCAAAACGCTCTCCAAAAACCCGATCAATACTTTTCGCAACCGCCTCCTCAAGTGAGGAATTGTCTTTCCGTTCGTTTTTGTGGTAGAATATAGTAGGTTAGTCCTCTTCAAGAATCGTTAGGCGGAATGCAAAAGGAGGAGTCAAATGATTCACAGCAAAGGCAAGTTCTCACTGTGGCTCGGCCTGCTGGCCCTGCTGCTGGCCCCATTAGCCTTCCACGCAACTCCCGCCATGGCGGATGGATGGGTGATCGAATGTGTGGATTGTCCCAAGCAGTTCGGGCGTATGACCGACCGCAGCCTGCGGCTGGATGCCGAAGGTCGCCCACATATCGCGTATGGCGGTGAGAAACTGCACTATGCCTGGCATGATGGGATGATGTGGCGCTTGGAGACAGTGGATGATTCCTCGTGGGTTGGCTGGTACGCCTCGCTGGCCCTGGATGCGAGCGGGTATCCGCACATCAGCTACTACTATTGCGGGGTCTACTCGGACTACCAATGCGATGTCCGTGACCTGAAGTACGCCTATCAGGACGCCTACGGCTGGCACCTAGAGACCGTGGACAGCGAGGGAAATGTCGGCTTGTACACCTCTCTGGCCCTGGATACGGACAGCTATCCCCACATCAGCTACCAAGACATGACCAACGGTGATCTGAAGTACACCTATCAGGACGCTTACGGCTGGCACATCGAGACCGTGG
>CAZQDO010000694.1:0-2174 GCA_964592085.1 uncultured Anaerolineae bacterium
TGTCGTTCTCCAGGTACTCCCCCCGTGCCCCCATGGCCAGATCAACGTCCGACGTGTGCGCACAGTCTTTTAGATTACCGTCTGCGTAACCATCCCAGGACGGGATAATGCCCAGCATGTTCTTCATGTTCAGCGTCAGACCCCCAGAGCAGTGCACCTTGACCTTGGGCACGCTGATCACGACGTCGGCCTGCAGCACTGTCGGAGCGATGCGATAGCTGCCAACGCCAGGATCGCCACCAGGACGCAATTCACCGCGATGGGCATCGTACCAATGTCGGTTGACGCCATGGAAAGCCGAGATCTCCCCCAGTGCAACCAGGAGTGTGCTCTCTGGCGTTGCCTTGTTCAAATCCTCCAGCACCACTGGGACGCCATGCGCTTGTGCCAGGTGCTCTGCCATCTGCTGGATGCCGGTGTTCACAACCAGGCGGTCGAAGACGCCCACCGCCCAGGGACCTTCTCCAAGGATGATCCGTCCAGCAGGGCCGCAGGCCAGATAGACGTAGTCAATCACAGCGCGGACCACCGCCGGGTGGGTGATCTTGCCCCGATCCCACAGGGCGTCGTCAACCAGATTGGGCTTGACGAGCACCGTGTCGCCGGGCTGAACGATCCCAGCCAAAGGGTTCCAATCTGGTTCTCCATATCCCTCGGGATGGAGAGCCTGCAATGCCTGCCGCACCAGATCGTAAGCGCCATTCACAGAGCCGGGCTGATCCTGGGGGAAGGGGTACTCCGGATAAACCTGAGATGGATCAAACGGCGGTGTGATCGGATAATCGTTGACCTGTGGGTTGTAGGCTGCGATCACCGGACAAAGCGTGTCCTCAGCCAGGAGCTCCTCCACCACAGGAGTGGGGGGCGCAGTCGGAGTTGAGGTGGGAGTGGGGGTCTCGGTGGGTGTAGGCTCAGGTGTCGCCGTGTCGGTGGGCGTGGAGGTTGGAATCTGGGTGGACGTAGGTTCAGGTGCCAGCGTGGCGGTGGGATTGGAAGTCGGGATGGACGTGGAGGTAGGCTCAGGCGCCAATGTAGCGCTGGATGAGGGCATCGGTGTAGGTCCAGCAGGGAGTCGGGACAAGTGTTCTTGCACTGCTCGTCTGGCACAACCTGCGGCTCCCAGGACGCTCGCCAGCCCCAATCCGCACAGGCGCAAGAACTTTCGACGGGATACTGTTTGTCTGTTGGCCTGCTGATGCGTTTGCATTCTTCTACTCCAGATCCATGAGAATCAGATTGCCCAACAAAGTGGGATTAAGGTGCGTGCTGCGGTTGGGCGAGGTCGAGACCATACACTCCTGTGCAGAAGTACCCGGCGTGTCGTTGTCGCTCAAGCTCACGGCGAATCCATAAGCCCTTTCGGGCTGGGGTTGCACTCCCAGCACCCACCAGGGGATGGCAGCTTCCAAAACATAGCCGCTGGCAGTCTGGCGGACAGCCATCTCGATCATCGTTCCGCTTCTCTCCGATGGCAACCAAACGTAGGCCTCAGGAGAACGGTCGGCGAAATTGCCGGCAGAAAGTCCGATCTGGTGGTCATCGTCGCTCAGCGCATCCTGGGCGGAATCTGCCTCCAGTTCGGCGTCAAGCTGGATCTCGACGTCGTCCCCTTTGTACATCGTCCGCCCATTCTCATTTTGTACGCATTGGTCATCGGTCACTTCGACTCCCAGGTAGAGATGGTCAGTGTCCCAGGCGATGAAGAAGATACCGCTCAGATCCCACCAGCCCTGCCAATTTTCGCGCCCGAAAACTGGATGCTGGATGCTGTAAGACGTATCCCTCCACTCGTCCAGGCTGCCGTCAATATTGGGTGGCCATTCTGTTCGGTAGGCGAAGATGGTATCACCGTTGCGCTGGCGCAGCCGCAGCCGGCTAGCCACCCGCGCTTCCCGCTCGGCGCGGCTGAGCGTCGGTGTGGGGGATGGCCGCGTCGGGGTCGGCGTGGCGGTCGGCGGCATGGGGGTCGGCGTGGCGGTCGGCGGCATGGGGGTCGGCGTGGCGGTGGGAGGTGGGGATGTCACGGTCGCTTCTCCAGGTGTTGCTGTGTGCGTTGTCGGCACAGTAACTGTAACCGGTGTCGGAGTCGGCTGTGATTTGAGCAATCCGCCTGCCATCACCAGCAGCACTCCCACCAGCAGGATCACTGCGGCTACCAGCAGAAAGGCCATGAT
>CAZQDO010000695.1:0-2174 GCA_964592085.1 uncultured Anaerolineae bacterium
GGCCAGGGTGGAGGGTGTCTCCGGCACCTGGCAAGACCTGACCGGCAACGTGAACCTGATGGCCAGGAATCTGACCGACCAGGTGCGGGCCATCGCAGAGGTCACAACCGCCGTGGCCCAGGGCGACCTGACCCGCAAGATCACCGTGGAGGCGCGGGGCGAGATCCTGGAGCTCAGGAACACCATCAACACCATGGTGGATCAACTGAGCGGCTTCGCTGCCGAGGTGACGCGGGTGGCCCGCGAGGTGGGCACCGAAGGTCAGTTGGGCGGCCAGGCGGACGTGCGGGGAGTCTCCGGCACCTGGCGCGACCTGACCGACAACGTAAACACCATGGCCAGAAACCTGACCGACCAGGTGCGGGGCATCGCTGAGGTGGTGACGGCGGTAGCTAACGGGAATCTCAGGAAGAAGCTGGCGCTTATGGTCCGGGGAGAGATTGCGTCCTTGGCAGACACCATCAACGAGATGATTGATACCCTGGCCCTCTTTGCCGATCAGGTCACCAACGTCGCCCGCGAAGTGGGTATCGAAGGGCGTCTGGGCGGCCAGGCCCGCGTACCTGGAGCGCAGGGCATCTGGCGCGACCTGACGGACAACGTCAACGAGCTGGCGGCCAATCTGACCACCCAGGTACGGGCCATCGGTGAAGTGGCCACCGCCGTGGCCGAGGGCGACCTCACCCGCACGGTGACGGTGGAGGCGCGGGGCGAGGTGGCGGAGCTCAAAGACAACGTCAACCAGATGATCGCCAATCTCCAGGAGACCACGCGCATCAACACCGAGCAGGACTGGCTGAAGACCAACTTGACCCGCTTCACTCGCATCCTGCAAGGACAAAGAGACCTGGGCGCTGTGGCCAGCATGGTCCTTTCCGAGCTGGCACCGGTCATCAACGCCCAGCACGGCGTCTTCTACACTATGGATGCCGAGGGCGACGAGCCGCAGCTCAATCTCATCGGCACCTACGCTTTCAAGGATCGTAAGCACCTGGCCAACCGCTTCCGCCTGGGAGAGGGACTAGTGGGACAAGCGGTGCTAGAGAAGAAGAGGATTCTGCTATCCCAGGTGCCGGGCGACTACGTCCAGATCACTTCCGCCCTGGGAGAGGCCCCGCCCCTCAACATCGTCGTGCTGCCCATCCTGTTTGAGCAACAGGTACTGGCCGTCATGGAGCTGGCCTCCTTCAATCGCTTCAGTCAGAGCTACCTGGACTTTTTGGAGCAACTGGCCGAGAGCATGGGCATTGTGCTGAATACCATCAGCGCCACCATGCGCACCGAAGAGCTGTTACAGGAGTCGCAGGCCATGGCCGAGGAGCTACAAGCCAGGCAGGATGAATTGCAGGAGACCAACGTGGAGCTGGAAGCCAAGGCGCGGGAATTGGAGGTACAGAAGGATGAGATCGAGCGCAAGAATGACGAGGTCGAGCTGGCTCGGCGCGATCTGGAGGAAAAGGCAGAGCAACTGGCCCTGACCTCCAAGTACAAGTCCGAGTTCCTCACCAACATGTCTCACGAGCTGCGCACTCCCCTGAACAGCGTGTTGATCCTGTCCCAACTCCTGACCGAGAACAAAGACGCCAACCTGACGGAAAAGCAGATCGAATACGCAGAAACCATCAACTCTTCCGGCGCCGAGCTCCTGGGCTTGATTAACGACGTCCTGGACCTTTCCAAGATTGAGGCTGGCGTCACGACGCTTGACTCGGGCGAAGTGAACCTGGCCGACCTGGTCAGCAGTCTGGAGCGCAGCTTCCGCCAGGTGGCGAAGGAAAAAGGGTTGGAGTTCACTATCCAGGTGGACGAGAGCCTGCCCCAGGCCATCCACACTGACGAGAAACGCCTGCAACAGATTCTCAAGAACCTGCTCTCCAATGCCTTCAAGTTCACCGAGAAGGGCAAGGTAGCCCTGGCCATCGAGATGGCGGAGGAGGGCTGGAGCCGGGATCACAAAGCGCTGAACGAGGCCGACTCCGTAGTCGCCTTCTCCGTGACCGACACTGGCATTGGCATCCCCAAGGACAAACAGCGGGTCATCTTCGAGGCCTTCCAGCAGGTAGATGGAACCATTAGTCGTAAATACGGCGGGACAGGGCTGGGGTTGGCTATCAGCCGGGAAATCGCGAATCTGCTCAATGGGGAGCTTCTCCTCACCGCCAGCGTGCTAGGGG
>CAZQDO010000696.1:0-2159 GCA_964592085.1 uncultured Anaerolineae bacterium
AGGCTGGCTAGCTTGGCCAGCTCAACCGCCTCTCCTGGCGAAACGTCATCGAGAGGTGGCAGCGTGCGCGCGATGCTGTCCGTAAGAAGGGCCTCCAACGGCTGTTTGGTCGCTTCGGCTACCTGGCGAGCAGAGCGATAAAGTGGCTCAGGAAGTTTGAGAGTAACAGTTTGCATGGTCATTTATTCCCCCTCCAGGCATGACGCCGATCTATCCAATGCCAACATCATTTTAGCATAAACTCGCAGAATAGGCAATTGACAGTTGATGATGAAACACAGGGTTTCGCCAAAGCAAGTCCCCGATTTTCGATTTAGGAATTCGGAAACCTGTACTGAGCCCAGCCGAAGTATCGAAAATCGTAAATCGGACATCCTCATCGTCATCGTTGGGCCGACGGCGGTGGGGAAGACGCGGCTGACGTTACGCCTGGCTCAGGAGTTTGGGGGCGAGATCATCTCCGCTGACTCCCGTCAGGTCTATCGGGGCATGGACATCGGCACGGCCAAGCCCACTCTCGAGGAGCGCCGCTGCGTGCCCCATCACCTGATGGACGTGGTCACTCCCGACGAGACCCTCACCCTGGCCCAATACCAGGAATTGGCCTACGATGCCATCGGCGACGTTTTGGCTCGAGGCAGGGTCCCTTTCCTGGTGGGGGGTACAGGGCAATACGTGAAGGCGGTGGTGGAGGGGTGGGGCATCCCCAGGGTTCCGCCCAACGAGGAGTTGCGGGCGGAGCTCTATCGCCAGGCGGAGAGGGAAGGGGAGGAGGCTCTCCACGCCCGTCTGCGGGGGGTGGACCCCGATGCTGCCCAGCGCATTGATCCCCGCAACGTGCGGCGGGTGGTTCGCGCCCTGGAGGTCTACCTGGAGACGGGCCAGCCCATCTCTGAGCTTCAGCGCAAAAAGCCGCCGCCCTATCGCATCCTGCAGATCGGCCTGACCATGGAGCGCCAGGAGCTTTACCGTCACATTGATGAGCGGGTGGATCGGATGATCGAGGCAGGGCTGATGGAGGAGGTCAGGGGATTGGTCGAGCGGGGATATGGCTACGATCTGCCCTCCATGTCGGGGCTGGGGTATCAGCAGACGGGCATGTACCTGCGGGGCGAAGTCAGCCTTGAGGAAGCCGTCCTGCTCATCAAGCGTCACACCCGCCGCTTCGTGCGCCACCAGTACAACTGGTTTCGGTTGGATGACACTGCCATTCGCTGGTTTGATGTTCTCGGTGATCCTTACGAAGAAATCCAGGAGCTTGTGGCCTTGTTCCTTGAAGCGGCTAATAAGCTATCCGAAGAACGGTAACCATCTCACAGGATATTCCATCCGCGGAGGACTGACCTCTCTCTAACTTTGATCGTTTCTACGCCCACCAGCTATGCCGCTATGCCTTCGCCATCGTTTGAATTAACCTTTTCTTTATGTAGATGTCTGGTGGTTTGGCCGAGATAGGGCATAAGAGTTTGCCCGTAGTGGTGCCAGGCCAACACAGCCAACATCGCTCTCAAAACCCGACGCCAGCCCAGGCCATGCTTTTGCCTGCCTTGAGGTTGGCGTTTTTGATTGCCTGTTGCTCTTGCCTGGCTGCAACGGATGGGCAGCGGATAAACGGATGACCATCACACTGGCACTGGCTATGCTCACACTGCCAGTCACCTACCCATAGGGTGACCTACCCATAGGGTGGCCCGGCATATGAGGGCAAGAGACTGAGGCTGCTGATGGCGCACTGAAGGCTCTAAAGGTGAAAGAATCAGCTATCCTTTGCATTAATCATAGTAGCGCATCCTGACAGACAGGAGGGAAACGGTAGTATTCCCTCGTCCAGCGTCGTCTCTTCGTAAGCGATACACATACGGCTTAAACTATAGATTCCCGGTGATTTGGCCGAGATAGGCCGCAAGAGTTCGCCCCTGGTGGCGCCATGCCGACACAGCCGACAACACAGCCCTCAAACCCAACGCCAGCCGAGGCCGTGCTTTTGCGTACTCTTTCCTCGTAGTCTCTCTAGTGGTCCATCCTCGCTATAGTCGTTGACGGAGGTGCTCATCAAATGAAAACCAGATACCGATCTTTGCTGCGGAAACTCCCTGTTGTTACTACCCGCTGCGTACTTGGTTTGATGCTCCTCCTTCCGCTCCAGGCAAGCAGCGATG
>CAZQDO010000697.1:0-2155 GCA_964592085.1 uncultured Anaerolineae bacterium
TTCGTCATTGGTCCTTCGTCTTTCATTATTCGTCCTTCGTCAGTGTCAGGGAGTTTGATTCCTTTGGAGGAAAGGGTATGTACGCGGTAGGAATAGACATCAGCTCGACATCGGGGGAGGCGCTGATCCTGGATGGCGATCGGGTAATGGCTTGGTCGGTGGTGGATATCGGCTATACCGGCCGACGCGCGGCCGAGCTGGCGCTGGACAGGGCGTTGGCTCAGGGCGGCGGACATCTCCAGCACGTGTACCGTCTTCGCCGAGTCGGAGGTGGTCAGCCTGGTGGCCGAGGGCGTGTCGCGCGAGGAGATCGTGGCCGGGGTGTGCCGATCCATCGCCAAGCGGGTGGGTAACATGGCGGGCGGGTGGGCGTCGAGCCGCCGCTGGCCTTCGCCGTGGGCGTGGCCAAGAACGTGGGCGTGGTGCACGCCTTGGAGGAGGTGCTGGGCGAAACCTTGATCGTGCCCGACGAGCCGCAGATTGTGGGGGCGCTGGGCGCGGCGCTGGTGGTTTGGGCTCGTGTTCTGTGCTTCTTCTTACCCAATTGGTTCATAGCCCTTCCTCAACAAGCACTCGAGAGAGAGGTTTGTTCTTTTCAATCCACATGCGCACCAGGTCAATCTGGAAGCGGTAGCGTATTTCGCGATTACTATGCTCCTCCAGTACCTCACGGCGGCACAACTGGCTGAGAGTAGCAATGAGTTCCCATTTGATGACAGCTACCCCCTTGTCCGCCAGCCCCCTCTCGATCTCGCTGAAGGTGGCAGTCTCCTTGCCAGGATATACCAATGTGTTGATCTGGGCCAAGGCCAGCCGTTCGTGAGATGTGGATTGTTCCCAGATGTTGTTGAAATAGGCTTCGGCAGTGATGAGGGTTTGCCCCAACACTTCGTTCAAATCATTGATAGTAGCATAGTTACGCTTTTGCCGATTGAGATAGTTGACTAGTTGCCAACAGATAAGTTGAACGAGATAGGGCTGGGAACGAGTGACGCGGATGATCTTCTCAATGGTCAGGTCGTCATACTCTAAAACTCCCTTAACGGGGTCGGTGATCAGTCTCCGGGCGTCTTCCTCATCGAGGAAACTAATCTCCTGGTTTAGGGCAATACTGAAGAAGATGCTCCAGTAGTCATTAGTCATCTCCTGCAAACGGTGAGTGCCGGTGAAGATGAAGATCAGTGAGTTACGGTGTTGCATCAGGTTGCGGAGGTAGTTGAGCACACCGGCGTCCATGCCCTGGGTGATCTTACTCTCGATCAACTCGAACTCGTCGAACATGACCACGAAGCGCCGCCCGCTGAGCGTGTCCTCGGCCGCATCCATAAAGCAGTCGAAGGTCATAGCTGGTCGCTCGCTGGGATGTACATCCGGCTGTGAGGGGAAGGCCAAGATAGTGTTCAATTTGGATACCCATTTGGCGAGTTTGGGCCCCAAGAGCCTCTGGATCGCGTCCAAGAACTCTTGTAGTACTTTTGCTAATGACTTCTCTGCTGGCTTGTAGAATCGGCCCTCATTGAAGTGTGCGGGGATTTTCAGCTCAACGCGGCGTTTGCGCGCTGCGCGGCTGATTTCATAAGCTAGGCGAGCCAGGAAGGCCCCCATGGTCTTGACATCGGGCCAGGCCTCCATATTGATGTAGACAGGGATAAATTCTTGGGGCAAGATGCGGTCACGTAGCTGGAGCAAGATGGAGCTTTTGCCTGTGCGCCGTTGACCGTGAAGTACAAGGGTGTTCTTCTGGTCCTTCCCTGCCAGATTTTCCAGAACGAAGTCAAAAACGTCTCGGCGACCGAAGAAGAGGTTAGGTGAGCTAATAGGATTTCCGGCCACATAGGGGTTGAGAATGGGAGTGAATTCCCTTCTGACTGTGACAAAGCTTATCTTATCAGCGAACTGGTACCTTCTTTGCTTGTGCTCGGGGTCGTCCCAAGTCACAGAGGCTTCCACTCGTATCTGATCATCGCGTTTAGGATGGACAGTGAATTCGATCTGAGTACTGCGCTTTGCAGGGATGCCGGCCAGGTCTTGAGAGTGTGCTTCAATGATTTCATAATCGTCGAGCGATTCCAAAGTCACCCTGACATTCTCTGCCAAGGCTTGTCCTGTATTCAGCAATTTCAGAGCGATAGTAATCTGTTCCCCGGGAAGAGCC
>CAZQDO010000698.1:0-2147 GCA_964592085.1 uncultured Anaerolineae bacterium
CTCAGGGCCTTGGCCTCAATCTGGCGGACGCGCTCCCTCGTCACCCCAAGGGATTCACCCACCTCCTCCAGGCTGAGGCTCTGTCCATCCCTCAGGCCGAAGCGTTTCTCCAGTACCTCACGCTCCCGATCCGTCAACTGATCGAGCATGTCCTGTATCTGTTCCCTCAATAACTGGTGGGAGGTGGAATCCGCTGGGCCAGGGGCAGACTCGTCCTCGATGAAATCGCCCAAGGAGCTATCCTTTTCCGCCCCCATAGGCGTCTCCAACGACACGGGTTCCTGAGCCATTCGGAGGACGCGCCTGACCTCAGCCGCCTCTCCCCGCAACCTCCGCTGCAGAGCGGGCTCAAGGCGCTGGCCCGCAGCCCAGGCCGCCTCAATGGCATGTTTATCCTGATCGGATAACCGCCCCATCTCCAGGGCGATTTCTTCCGACGTTGGCTCTCGTCCCAATGTTTGACTGAGTTGGTACGAAGCCCGTAAGGCATGGTTGACGGTCTCCACCACGTGCACCGGGATGCGGATGGTGCGCGCCTTATCGGCGATGGAGCGATTTATGGCCTGTCGAATCCACCAGGTGGCATAGGTGCTGAACTTGAATCCCTTGGTATGATCGAACTTCTCCACTGCTTTGAGTAGGCCGAGGTTGCCCTCCTGGATGAGATCCAGAATGGATATGCCACGCCCCATGAACTTCTTGGCCACACTGACCACCAAACGCAAGTTGGCCCTGGTCAACGCCTGTCTCGCCTCCACAGAACCCTTGTGAATCTGCGACATGTGCTTGGCCAGGCTGCGCTCGCTCACCAGCCCTTCAGTGAAAAGCTTAACCGGCGGCAATCGCTTCTTTTGCTCATAATAATCTTTCAGAAACCGCAAACTCCCACGGGGCATGATGTATAATCCTGTGCAGACAGCAAATAGCTTGCCTGCAAGCTCATCCCATTCCCCATTGTCCTCTTGCTCCCTCCCGTCGAGAAAGGGATAGAGATAGGGTTCTTGCCCCCCAACGGAACCCTTACGCAGGTCTTTAGCCTCGTCAATCACGGACAGCATGTCTGGCGGTTCCATGGAAAGCTCTCGACAAGCTTCCTGTACCGCTTTCCAATCGGTGGTCAGGGCTCTGAATGCCTCAGTCATTACCTCCGACCGCTTCGGAGGTTGTTTCCGCTTTCCGGTCAGCTTCTCCCCAATGCTCTTCAGGTAATCGCTAGCCGCCATCTTGATGGACAATTGCATCTCCTGATTGGCATCGAGCAACGGCACCCTACCGATTTCCCTCAAGTACATCCTGACGGGATCACTGGCGACTTCTATATCCGCCAGTGGCGGGATGATCAGCTCCTCTTCAGTCTCAGCTTTGCCTTCTGGCGCTTCCGGTTCCGAATCGGCCGGCTCCTCGCTGGCCTGCTCGGACAACTTGCTGGGTTCCACGACCTCAATGCCCATATCAAACAGACGACGATAGAACGCATCGAGATCGTCCACGTTCGATTCGGCGTCGGGGAAGGCCTCCAGGATTTCCTCTGTGGTCAAGTATTTCTGCTTAGTGCCTTTGGCAAGCAATTTTTCCACGTCTGGCTTTTCTTCAAGCGGCTCAGCCATTGTTCGTCATTACCTGCGGTTCAAGCTACGAGGCCGGGGACTCTGACCTCACGTCGTCCAAAATACGAGTTGGCAGCCAGGGCTTGATCAATGCCCCATTTGGCACTACGATAGAAATCCAACATCTGGCCATATTCTTCCACTGCGGCTCTCCCTAGCTCTTCGGCGTCCGCCTGGAGGACGAAATGCAACTCCTCAACCAACCTGTGAAGTTTCCGCTGACGCAGAAGCAGCACGCCTTTGATCAGGTCCTTCTCCGCCTGATCGTCATTGGGAGATGGGGCACCCTTTGATCCTTCCAACAAGAGGTCCAAGCGAGGATGCAATATCGAGTCCAACTCCTCCCGAAGGTCCTCTATGTCAAAGCCCGCCTCAGGAGAATTCAGACTCTCCCGCCAGGAGACGAATATCGCCCGGTTCTCGGCCTGGGCGAAGTCACCCTCACTCAGTCCATCCACCCCCAGGTTCTGTAATGCATCATCCAGGCTTTGAAGTAAGTGTGGCCTTTGGAGTAAGATCGAGAGGCAATACTCTTCCCGG
>CAZQDO010000699.1:0-2145 GCA_964592085.1 uncultured Anaerolineae bacterium
CTGCTCTTCCAACCTTCCAGCCTTCCAATCATTCAGGCCTTCGGCCTTTTCGCATTAGGAGAGTAACCGATGTCTAATAACCGCCATCGAGCCGCGGTGGCCGCTCTGGTGATCTCGTCCTGTCTGTGGGGCACGGCCTTTCTGTTCGCCAAGCTGGCCATGACCGAGCTAACCGTCTCGCAGGTGGTACTGTATCGCTTCGGGCTGGCTTCGCTGGTCCTGCTGCCGGTCGCATGGCTGCGCCGGGCCTGGCCCCAACCGCGCGATCTGCCACTCTTTTTCCTGACCGGTTTCTTGACCGTACCCGTGACCTTTTTATTACAATTCGGGGGGCTGGCGCTGACCAGCGTGGCCAGCGCCTCGCTCATCATCGGGACGCTGCCACCGCTGCTGGCGCTGGCGGCGGCCGGGTTATACCGCGAGCGACTGGGGCTCCGCGGCTGGGGGGCGGTCGGGGTCTCGACAGTCGGCATGGCCATGATCGTGGGTATGCCCGGCTCGGGTCGCAACTGGCTGGGCGACGGATTGGTCTTTCTTTCCATCATCGTCGCAGTCGGGTGGGTACTGCTCAGCAAGCGGCTGATTGAGCGCTATTCGGCGCTGACGGCCACAACCTACATCCTGGCCTTTGGGGCCTTGACCATGCTGCCCATCTCGCTGGCATGGGACGGCCGGCCACCGCTGCTGAGCCTGCCGGGCCATATCCTGGGGTCGTTGCTGGCGCTGGGCTTGGTTTGCACCGTCGTCACCTTTATGCTGTGGAACTGGGCCCTGGAGCGTTTCCCCGCGTCGCGGGCGGGCGTCTTTGTCAACATCGAACCGGTAGTTGGGGCTGCGTTGGGCGTGACCTTGCTGCGCGAGTCGCTGGGTCCGGGGGCAGTATTGGGCGGGCTGCTGGTTCTGGCCGCTGCATGGGTCGTCTCGCAGCCGGAGGATCCGGTCACCGAGACCTATCCAGACCCGCCGGGGTCAGCGGCAACGATCCGCGAGATCGACCGGCGCCAGCCGTGAGATGACAGAACCCGTTGAACAAAGTCGGAGACTTTTCGGAAAGCGGATGGGTTTTATGATACAAAAACTTCAAGAATCGCCACAAAACTATTGAAACCGGAAGCGGTATATGGTATAATGAGTGCATCGGCCCACTCTGACTAGGGGGCTTTTCCAACCAGACAACTACTCCATCTCCCACACCTACTACCTCGACCACACCACCCTTCACTAACGCAAGCACGCCGCCCCGTCAAACGGGTGACGTGCTTTTGTTTGTCCACATGGCCACACGAGGAGACCACACATGGCCGCAACGATGCGCATTACGTTACTGGGCAGTTTTTGTCTCCTTTACGACGAAACCCCCGTGACCACTATCAAGACCAACCGCTTGCAGTCCCTATTAGCCTATCTGGTGCTCCATCGCGATGCGCCCCAACCCCGCTCTCGCCTAGCCTACCGCTTCTGGCTCGATTCGACCGAAGCACAAGCCCGCACCAATCTGCGCAACCTGTTGCACCAATTGCGCCATGCATTGCCTGAGGCCGACATGTTCCTGCACGCCGAGGCGGGGACACTACAGTGGCGGCCTGACGCGCCGTTTACGCTCGACGTGGCAGACTTTGAAAGCGCCTTGGCCAGGGCGGCCCAGGCAGAGCGAGCCGCGGATCAGGCGACTATGCGCGACGCCCTTGAACGGGCGGCCGGCGTGTACCAAGGCGACCTGTTGCCCGCTTGCTACGACGACTGGGTGCTACCTGAACGAGAGCGACTGCGCCAGAGGTTTATTGAAACCCTGGATCGGCTGATCGGACTGTTGGAAAGCCAGCGAGATTACCAGGCGGCCATCGGCTACGCCCAACGCCTGCTGCACCACGACCCATTGCACGAGGCCGCCTACCGCCGTCTGATGCGCCTGCGTGCCCTCAGCAGGGACCGCGCCGGCGCTCTACGCGTCTACCACACGTGTGCCACCACGTTGCAACGCGAGTTGGGCGTCGATCCCAGCCCAGCCACGCGTGAAGCACACGAGCGCCTGTTGAAGGTACAGGCACAGGCATTGCTTGGATCGCCAGGGATGACGACGCCGGCTGCTTCGCCGCTGGTTGGGCGAGAGGCGGAATGGGCGCGATTGGGGGCAACCTGGCGGGC
>CAZQDO010000700.1:0-2143 GCA_964592085.1 uncultured Anaerolineae bacterium
GTGCACATCGCCATCACCTCCAGGACACCCGCTATGGATCGGGCCTTTTACGAGCCTATGGGCGTGGAAGTATTGGCCCCCATCACGCCTGCCTTAAACCTGTACAAGGGCCTTGGACATAAGTTGGTCGGAGTCGCTCGGGCGTCGGTCGCTTGGAGGGACAGGAAGCGATTGATCCAGGCCCTGCGGCGCAGTGACCTCGTCCTCAGTTGTGGCGGGGGGTATTGTTATTCCTACCGCAAGGCTTTTCCGGGGACCAGTTTTTGGCAGAATGTCACCCAGGCCTATCTGGCGGTCGCTCTGGATAAGCCGCTGATCTTTCTACCTCAATCCTTCGGCCCCTTCGGCAACTCCCTGGCCCGGAGCGGGGTTAGTCGCCTGCTGGAAAGGCAAAACGTTCTCAAGGTTTTCGCCCGGGAGCAGGTTTCCCATGAGTTAATAGGGCGTATGTTGAGCCAGGACCACCATCCTAAGATCGCCCTGTGCCCGGATATGGCCCTCTACCTGGACGGGAACGTCGACCAACTCGCTCTCGAAGTTGAGTCCCAGGATCTGCCCCAGCCGATCCTGGCCGTAAACCTGCGGGAGTGGACCTTCCCTGAAGCTGGGGATCCTGCTTCCCGGCGCTTGAAGCGCGACGAGTATCTGAATGCTCTCACCGATGTGGCCCGCTTCTTCGTCCAGCGCTACCGGGGGGCGGTAGTGGTTGTTCCTCAGGCTCTGGGACCAGATCCCAGCGAGGATGATCGCGGAATCTGCATAGAATTCTGTCAGCGGCTTCGGGAGTGCATCCCTGTAGATGATGTGGTCCAGTTACGAAACCCGGATACCAGCTCTCTTACGGGCATTATGGGACTCCTCTCCCAGGCTACGCTTTTAGTGGGCACCAGGCTTCATTCCTGCATCTTGGCCTTGCTGGCTGGCACACCCGCTATTTCCATCGGCTACCAGTATAAAAGCCAGGGCACCCTGGATATGCTGGGGTTGGGCCGTTTTAACACGAATATCAACGAGCTCTCCTCGGACTGGCTTGTCGCCTCGCTAGAAGACATTATGAACCAGCGTCGTGAGATTCAAGCGGAAATCGGCCAAAGCCTGAGCTCGGCCCGCACTTGGATTGATGAGGATGTGGGCAGGTTGCTCACTTCTTTTACATAAGGAGCTTGTTCATGCAACCCACCAGCGCCGTGGTTGCCGTCACTCTGAATTGCAACGCTCGCTGTGTAATGTGTGACATATGGAAGCAGAGCAGCACGGGCGAGATGGCCCCCGAGGAGTACCTGAAGCTTCCCACCTCACTCAAAGACATCAACCTCAGCGGAGGAGAACCCTTTCTTCGCCAGGACCTGCTGGAGATCATAGACGCCATGCGGCAGGCCTGCCCCCGGGCGCGCCTGGTGATTTCGAGTCACGGACTCCTGCTGGAGAGGATACGCCAACTAGCGCCACATCTATCCCAACTAGGGTCCCGGTTGGGGGTCAGAATCTCCATCGACGGCATTGGGGAAACCCATGATCATGTGCGCGGCATACCCCGCGCCTTTACCCGCGCCCTGCAAGGGCTCCAGGCCTTGAAGGAAGCAGGGATCAGAGACCTGGGCATTGGGATGACGATTCTGGAAGAGAACGTGGATGAGGTGGGGGACGTCTACCAATTGGCTGAGGACTTGGGCGTGGAGATGTCTATAACCATCGCCTCCGATTCGCCCATCTACTTTGGGGATGGCAAGAGCCGATTGCGCCCTCAAAACCAGGACAAGCTGGTCAAGCAGTTGCAGGGCCTGATTATGAGCGAGTACCGGCGAGGACATCCCAAGCGTTGGTTCCGGGCCTGGTTTGATAAGGGGCTGCTTGGCTATGCGCTTCAAGGAAGGCGTCCCTTAGCCTGTGATGCAGGGCAGGGTTTTTTCTATCTGGATCCCTACGGCACCGTCTATAACTGCCACATATTGCCGCATCGATTGGGAAGCCTTCGGGAGGAGGATTGGGAAACCCTGTGGTGGTCCCCACAGGCGCAAAGCACGCGCCGGAAGGCACAGAGCTGCCAAAAGTGCTGGATGATATGCACGGCTCGAACACAAATGAGCGCGAACCTGCTCCGCATAGGCCCGCAGATTTTAAGCGATAAGATCAAGGCCCATAT
>CAZQDO010000701.1:0-2129 GCA_964592085.1 uncultured Anaerolineae bacterium
GAGCTGGGCCTGAAGCTGGGGGCCGATGACTATATCACCAAGCCTTTTGACATGGATGTGCTGATGGCCCGCATTGAGGTGGTGCTGCGGCGCTCGGAACGGTCGTCATCTCCCGGGGCTGAACCAGAGCCTCTGGTGGTGGGCGATATGCGGATTGATCCGGCGGCTCACACCGTTACCATCGGCGACCACTTGGTAGAACTCCCGCCTCGCGAGTTCGACCTGCTGCACGTGCTGGCGCTGGAGGCCGGCCACGTGGTCTCGACAGACGACCTGCTGGCTCGCGTATGGGGACCGGAGTACGCTGGCGAACCCCAGGTGATCTACGTCCACGTGCGCTGGCTGCGCCAGAAAATCGAAGAGGATCCCCAAAATCCCCAACGCCTCATCACCGTGCGGGGAGTCGGCTATAAGCTGGAAGCACAGGAGGCTTGATGTTAGCCACGCTGCGTCAGCGTCTGATCCTCAGCCACGTGCTTCCCCTGCTGGTGGTCATCCCGCTGATGGGCATCGCCCTCATCTACGTTCTGGAAACAAAAGTGATCTTGCCCGAGATCGCCCAGGAGTTGGCCGGCGAAGCCATACTGGCAGCCAGGCTGGCCAGGGAACAGCCGGACCTCTGGAATGACCCGGAGCAAGCCGAGGCTTTTGTGTCTGACCTGAGTCGGCATCTGACGGGACGGATCATGCTACTGGACCGAGAAGGACGTCTACTGGCCTCCAGCGACCCTGCCGATATCGAGCGCTTGGGACAGCAACTGGATCGCTCGGACCTCGCAGATGCCCTGGCAGGTTCAACCTACATCTCTACAACCTACAGCCGTAATCTGCACGAAGAGGTAGCGGACGTGTGGTTCCCTGTCCTGGATGCGGAACAGCGCGTGGTAGGTGTGATACGTTTGAGCCATGGCCTGGTCAGCGTCCAGGATCAGTTGATGCACTTACGTTATCTGATCACAGGTGTGCTGCTGGTGGCGCTTGTGCTGGGTTTGGCCTTGGGCTTGCTGCTGGCTCTCAACATCGAGCGTCCGGTAAACAGAGCAACCCGGGCTATCTGCAACCTGGCCAGCGGGCAACATTTGGCCCCGCTTGTCGAACAAGGCCCACAAGATACGCGCCTGTTGTTGCGCGCCGTAAACAGCCTGGTAGACCGCCTGCGCAACCTGGAGTCAGCCCGCCGTCGATTGCTTGCCAACCTGGTACACGAACTGGGACGGCCCCTGGCTGCTATGCAAGCCGGTATCCGCGCCCTGCGGGGGGGTGCAACGGCGGATCCGGAACTGAGCCAGGAATTGTTGGACGGGATGGACCAGGAAGTGGAACGCTTGAGCCACCTGCTGGACGATCTGGCTCAACTCCACGATCAGGTGTTGGGCACGCTGGAGCTGGATCGGGAGCCCATTTCCCTGGCTGACTGGCTGCCTCAGGTGCTGGCAACCTGGCGCGAAGCGGCTCACAGCAAAGGGCTGCAATGGGAGGCCAGGGCCCCCGCTGACCTGCCTACCCTGGAAGCAGACTCCGACCGACTGGCGCGCGCCCTGGGCAATCTGCTCAGCAATGCCATCAAGTATACGCCGCCGGGAGGCACCGTCACCGTTGAGGCGGACGTAGAGGATGGAGAGGTCTGGATCCAGGTGAGCGACACCGGGCCCGGTATTGATCCTGAAGACCAGTCCCGTATTTTCACCCCGTTTTACCGGGGTTATTCGACTACTCGCTTTCCTCAAGGCATGGGCCTGGGCCTGACCATTGCCAGTGATCTGGTCATCGCCCACGGCGGGCGGCTCGAAGTGGAGAGCACACTTGGCCAGGGCAGTCGATTCACCATCAGGGTGCCCCTGGCCCCTGACCAACGCTGATATCCCTTCCAACCAACACGACTTTAATTCCCAGACTTCTGCCACTATCTGCCTGGAGATACGGCAACCTCGATCTCCGTTCGATACGCGTTTCACCCTCCTGTTCACTTTTTGACCTCCTTTGTTCACCTTTTTCTGCAAAAGCGACTGAAGTCGTCACAACCAGCCTCTCAACCACCCCTTGGCGAAGCACTATCCGCTTGTGACTTCAAAATCGAATAACGTCCACTCTCGGCGCTTATGATTGGCTTAAGGTTGCTTTCATGTTCG
>CAZQDO010000702.1:0-2129 GCA_964592085.1 uncultured Anaerolineae bacterium
ATTCAGGGCTCCGCAGCCGACATCATCAAGATTGCCATGATCCGATTGCACCAGGCCCTGAAGGAGCGAGGCTTGAAGAGTGGCATGACCCTCCAGGTCCACGACGAACTGGTCCTAGAGGTGCCTGAGGGCGAGTTGGACGTGGTTGCCCCCCTGGTCAAGTCCATCATGGAAGGGGCTTTCCAATTGGACGCGCCGCTGAAGGTGGATATGAAAGTGGGTAAGAACTGGCTGGAGATGAAGTGAATGGGATTTGCCAAACGTCAAAGATGGTGGTAAAATCCTCCAATGAGGTCACGGCCGAGGGCGTCCGATGTACACACAACCCCTCGGCTTTTTTGTGAAGCAAAGGGGCAGGGCAATTGCGTTTATACTTAACCCCGTCCCAAACCGTCATTCTGAGGAGCGAAGGAAGCGAAGCGGCTGAAGCGACGAAGAATCTCGTTCTTTACAATGTGCAAACGGGATTCTTCGCTCCTTGCGGTCGCTCAGAATGACAAGTTTGCAAAACACCAGGATAAATGCGTTTGCCCTAAGCAAAGGGGAGATCAACTGATGCGAAAGGAAATCATGCCACATGAACATATTGAAACTGGGTCTGCCCAAAGGAAGTCTCCAGGAATTTACCATTAGGCTCTTTGAAAGAGCAGGATACAAAATCATCGTGCGGAGCCGCTCCTATATCCCCAGCATAGACGATCCTGAGATCGAGTGCCTGATGTTCCGCGCCCAGGAGATGGCACGCTATGTCGAACGTGGTATACTCGACGTCGGGCTTACGGGCAAAGACTGGATCCTCGAAAACGACGCAGATGTCGTCGAAGTAGCGGATCTCGTCTATAGCAAGACCACGTCTAAACCGTACCGGTGGGTCCTGGCGGTGCCTGAAGACTCGTCTATTCAGAGCGTGAAAGACCTGGAGGGAAAACGTATCGCGACAGAGTTAGTCCATGCGACCAAACGGTACTTGAAACAGTATGGCGTGTCGGCTGAGGTGGAATACTCGTGGGGTGCTACAGAGGTCAAAGCCGACCTTCTGGTAGACGCTATTGTCGAGGGTACGGAAACAGGCTCTTCTCTGCGAGCGCATCACCTCCGTGAGGTAGACACGGTAGTGGAATCTACTACCAAGCTCATCGCCAACCATCAAGCCTGGGCAGATCCTTGGAAGCGTGAGAAGATAGAGGTGTTGGCTGTGCTCCTGAGAGGGGCACTAGAGGCGGAAGAGAAAGTTGGCCTGAAGATGAATGTACCTAAAGCCAGGCTGGAACAAATCTCGCGTCAACTTTCGGCACTGCATACGCCCACCATCTCCAATCAGGTGGACCCGGAGTGGGTGGCCCTTGAAGTGATCATTGATAAACACGACGTTCGAGATCTTATTCCAGAGCTGAGGAAGGCTGGAGCTGAGGGCATCGTTGAGTACCCGTTGAACAAAGTGATCTACTGAAGTAGTAGAGCGAAAGTTACTTTGCGGTAGGGAGATGGAGGAGGTAGGCTGGATGGCTGCTTTCAACGTTGAGGATTTGCTCCGCACTGACATCTACGAGATGGAGAAATACACTCCCATTGAGCCTCTTGAAGTGCTGAGCGCGCGGTTGGGCTTGCCGCCGGAGCGCATCATCAAGCTGGACGGCAACGAGAACCCCTACGGTCCCCCGTCACGGGCCCTCGCCGCCCTGGCCGATTACGGGCAGTATCACATCTATCCGGACCCTGAGCACACCCTCTTACGAGAGGCCATCCAGGACTACATCGGCGTGGACAAGGCCCACATCCTGTTCGGCGCTGGCTCCGACGAACTCATTGACCTGATCATGCGCCTCTTCCTGGGGCCGGGGGATGCCATCATCAACTGCCCGCCCACCTTTGGCATGTACTCCTTCGACGCCGCCATCTGCGGGGCGGAGGCGGTGCAGGTTCCTCGCCAAGCCGATTTCTCCCCCAATGTAGAGGCGATACGCCGGCAGGCTTTGGAGGAGAATCCTCCCAAGAAGCTGCTGTTTATCAACTCGCCTAACAACCCCGATGGCAGCTTGACCTCGCGGGAGGACCTCTTGCAGTTGCTGGAGCTTCCCCTGGTGGTGGTCGTTGATGAAGCCTACGCGGAATTCAGCGGCACCAGCCTG
>CAZQDO010000703.1:0-2116 GCA_964592085.1 uncultured Anaerolineae bacterium
GGGCTGGCAACTGGCGAACGGCTGATGACGCTCTACGGCGGCATGGAGGGCGAGCAGCGCGAGCGCATCAAGGCCGCCTTCCAGGCCAGTCCCGACCAGAGCTTGGTGCACATCTTGCTGGCCACCGACGCCGCTTCGGAAGGCATCGACCTGCAAAACCACTGCCACCGCCTGGTGCACCTGGAAATCCCCTGGAACCCCAACCGTATGGAACAGCGCAACGGCCGCATCGACCGCCACGGTCAGCGCCGGGACCCCCTGGTTTACCACTTTGTGGGCAAAGGCTATCAGCAGCGGGTCCTGGACGCCCAGGCCATACCGCCCAGCGACCTGGAAGCCGATCTGGAGTTCCTGATGCGGGCGGCAGAGAAGGTGGAGCACATCCGCGAGGACCTGGGCAAGGTGGGGCCGGTCATCGCCCAACAGGTCGAGGAGGCCATGCTGGGGGTGCGCGCCCGGTTGGACACCGAACTGGCCGAGGCCGAGGCGGGTGCGGTGCGCAAGATGCTCAGGTTTGAGCGGGAGCTGCTCAAGCAGATTGAGCGCCACCACGAACAGTTGCAGGAAACGCGCCAGACACTGCATCTGACACCCGACAACGTTCAATCTGTGGTGGAGATCGCCCTGGAGTTGGCCGGCCAGCTCCCCTTGCGTCCCGTGGACGTACAAGACCTGACAGATGGGGAGAAACCTGTCAGGCCTCTACCCCCCCAGGCCTTCCACCTGCCGGCGCTGAGCGGAAGTTGGATGGCCTGCACCGAGGGCCTGGCCCATCCGCACACCGGCGAGATGCGGCCCATTGTCTTTGATCACGAACTGGTCAAGGGGCGCGACGACGTGGTGCTGGCTCATCTCAACCATCGCCTGGTGGCCATGTCGCTGCGCCTGTTGCGGGCCGAGGTCTGGTCCCCCGAGGAACGTAAGGGCCTGTACCGGGTCACCGCCCGCTGTGTTCCCAATTACGCCCTGGACACGCCCGCCGTAGTGGCCCACGCCCGCCTGGTGGTGATCGGCGGCGACAGCCACCGTCTGCACGAGGAGATTATCACCGCCGGCGGCCTCATCCGCCAGGGGCGTTTCCGGCGTATGAACGTGGGCCAGGTCGAAGCCGCGCTGGCTGCTGCTACCGACAAGCCGGTAGCGGCCGAGACAGGAGAGCGACTGAGGGCCTTGTGGCCTTCGCTACGCCCTGCGTTAGAGGCTGCCCTGGAGGCGCGTATGGGTGACCGCAGCGCCGGCATGCAACGGCTGCTCCAGGAGCGGATGGCCAGGGAACTATTGGATATCGAAGCCGTGCTGCGCGAGCTGGCAGCCGCCATCGAAACGGAGCTGGCCGAGCCGGAGTACCGCCAGTTGGAACTCTTCACTTCGGCCGAGCGCACCCAGCTCAACCGCAACACCCAGGCCCTGCGCGCCCGCCTGGAACAAATCCCGGACGAGCTGGAGGTCGAGCAGGAGGCCATCCGCGCCCACTACGCCGACCCCCAGCCACGTTTGTTCCCGGTGGCGGTGACCTTTTTGGTGCCGGAGCGGCTGCTCGGCCAGGCCGCATGATCTGAAAGCCGAGGGAGATTTCTGTGGCACAAGCATACGGTGAAGAAACACAGAAGATTCTTGACGACTTCCTGGAGAAACTCGGCGAGGATGCAAACATCGACGCCGAGTTTCTGGCCGAGCTACGCAAGATGGTCAGCAGCGGGACCCTCGACGACCCCACTCGCATCAGGCAGGCCGTTGCCAACCTGGAGGCCAAGGCCAATGAACTGTACGATTGATAGCATATGCGCCCAGAACTTCAGAGGCATCCGTCGCATCGAGTTGCCCCTGGAGGGTCGCAACCTGATCGTCGTCGGCGAAAACGGGGCCGGCAAAAGCTCTATTGTGGACGCTATCGAGTATGCCCTCACCGGGCGGGTCGAGCAACTCGAAGGCCGGGCCGATGTTAATACCGACCAGAGCATCCGCAACTTGAAGGGTGGGCCGACGGAGATCGAGCTGGCCTTCAAGGGGCAAGCGGACGAAGCCGGCGTCAGGCTTGCCTATCCCAGAGATGAAGCTTCTATTCCTGCTTCTTTGCGGCCTCTCTTCGATCTGGCTGCCCGACGGCGCTTTATCC
>CAZQDO010000704.1:0-2102 GCA_964592085.1 uncultured Anaerolineae bacterium
CTCGGCAGCCTGAAACAGGCGCAACAATTCCTGGCGCGAGGCCTGTCGGCGCCCAGACGTGGTGCGTACATAGTACACACCACGGTTGGTGCGATAAGGGCGCTGGTCACCTTTGGGGACGTTGACCACGAGAACCACGGCACCGGTGTCGCTCGTCACCGTTTCCTGGATTACGGTCAGTGGCGGCTCGCAGTTGTTATAGGCGATTTGATCAACGCGCTGCATGGCCGCGTCGGGATCGTCCACGCCGATGATCTGTCGTCCATTGTCTACGCCAAGGATGAATTGTCCGCCGTCGGTGTTGGCGAAGGCCACCAGCGTGGCGGCAATATCGTCGCTGTGGACCGGCCACTCTTTGAACTCGGTGTGCAGGTCTTCCCATCCGGTAAGGCGCTGTTGTAGTTCTCGCCAATCCATACTTGTCTCTCCTCACAACCAACATGGTAAACGTGTCAAACCACACAGCCACTGAGTAGGCGGAGAAAAGGTCGCGTTGTCGCGTTCATCCTTGCTCCTCCAAATGCCGCGCCTCGCGCACCCAGGCGCGCAGGCCCCAAGCGCTAACCAGTTCTGCCAGCCGCTCTCGGTACAGCTGGTTTTCTGCATCGAGTGCCCCCTCTCTGCGCAACGCGGCCAGCACCGCCTCCAGCCTGACGTCATCCACGGACACAGAGAGCCGTGTTTGCAGCCAGCCGGGCAGCGCCTGCCAGGTGAGATCGGAGCAGACAGCCCAGGCTACCACGACAGCGCGCAGAATTCCCGAATCCACTTCCGCTGCTTCCGGCTCTAACCTTTCCAGTAACTCCTGGACGCCATCGGATCGCGCCTGGGTCTCGGCCCAGGCCAGCAACGCGGATAGTAGCGCTTCGCGGTCCAGGGGGTCGGTGCGGGCGCTGACCAGCAGCAATTGGGGCGCCACCCAGACCACCGGTGTGGCCGCTCGCGTCGGCTGGTAGGTCCAGATCACCGGCTTGCCATTGGCCGTGGCTAATGTCCCGGTTCGCAGGGCCGTCTCGATGGCTTCGGTACAATAGATCCGTAGACTATCGCGGCCTATGGCCTCGCGAAGCGCGTCGTCGGTCAGTTCCACCGTGTCGGCCCGGTGGCGGAGCACCGTCACCGGCGCCGGGGCGTCGAGCAGCGCGGTCATGTCACCCAGTGGGAGCGGTGGCAGAACGAGGCACGGCGCAAGATTGTGATAGGTGCGCCGGATCAACGCTTGAGCGCCCGGCTCATTCAACGCATCACCCAACAAAACTAGTGGGTTTTCCCACCCTTCCCGCAGCATGTCGTCCAGTGGGCAAGGTATCACGTTCACCTCACCAGCCAGATAGGCCATAGCTGGCCGGTCCCGTTGTTCGGTCAGACCAAGAATTCTACGTTTCACGAATCCCTCATCGCAGCCGTACGGTGCGCTCGATCAGTTTCATCTCTTCCAGCTCGCGCAGCGCCACGTCGTCTTCGGGCGAGATAGCGTAGCGCTCTTCGCGCAGCGCCAGGTAGATCTCCACCCAGCGATCCCAGGCAGTCTCTTTGCCCGCCTCTTCAAAGTAACGCCGGCCGGTTTCGATGACCTGCACGTTGAAGGCCTCATAGGTGGCTTTGGTCTTGGCGTAGTTCTCAGCCAGGGGGGGCACCGTCAACTGGGAGCGACGCTTGGCAGCCAGCACCCGGCCCAGCGCTTGCAGCCGCGTCCCGTCAATCATGGCCTTAAGTTCCGCCTCCACGGCCTGGCGCAAGGCGCTGATCTGGTCCGGCAGGTCTTGGAACTTGGCGGCCGCTTCGACCTCGGCCTCCAGGACCTCGATCAACTTCTCCGCCCCCTGGTCCAACTCGGCGTTGACCACCTCCTGCAATCCGCCTGCTACCAAGGCCTGCAACTGCTCCACGCTGGCGCGGGTGGCTTTGGCCCCCTGCCAGGCTGGCGAAGGGGCATTGCTCACAAAGTCGGCCAGTGACTCCCAGGCAGTCCCAACCCGCTGGTAGTCCCCTAAGCGATCGGCCCATCCGGAGCGGGCCGCCTGGAAACGCGCCCAAAACGAGGTGGGCTGCGCCCGTTCGACGTATCCGCTCAAGGCTTCCAGGCGTTGCCAGGCATTGGC
>CAZQDO010000705.1:0-2101 GCA_964592085.1 uncultured Anaerolineae bacterium
CTGGGCCAGCACCTCAGGAGAGCGGAAAGCCGGCCTGGCCCGTCCGTAGAATTCACGAAAGGCCCGGCCTGAGCCACCACAGGTCAGGCAGTTGTGGCGGCAGCCCCGGCAGGTGAGGGCGGCGGTGATGGGATACCCCAGCCAGCGCTGGAAGGGGACGAAGTTGGCCAGGTCGCGGTAGCGGGCCACAGCCCTGACCACGTAGCCGTAGTCAATCAGGACGCCGTCCAGGTCTTCAGGGCTGTAGGTGATGGGATTGATATGTACCTGCCCCTGGCCATCCCGCCAGGTGAGGTTGGGCACGTCGTGGGGCTCGCGGCCTTCGATGATGCAGTGCATCAGTTGCCGCAGTGGCTCCTCGGTGGAGTCGCCCCGGATCACGTAATCCACGGCGGGGTAGTCCATCAGCTCCTGGTGGTAGTACGTGGCCGACAGTCCGCCAAAGATGACGGGAGTGTGGGGGTGGTGTTTCTTGACGATGTTGGTCACCTCTACGGCCCCGTGAGCGTGGGGAAGCCAGTGGAGATCAATGCCGAAGGCGTCGGGGCGTAGGCGGCGAATCTGCTTCTCCGCGTCGAACCTGGCACTGTTCAACATGCGCACGGCCAGGTTGACGATGCGCACCCGGAGACCGTGCCGCTCCAAATGTTCGGCCAGGGTGGTGAAGCCGATGGGGTACATCTCGAACACAGTAGTAGAGGGCACCACGTCGCTCACCGGGCCGTAAAGGATGGATTCCCGGCGAAAGTCATAGACGCTGGGTGCGTGGAGTAGAACCAGGTTTGTTTTGGGCATAGGGATTAAGCTCTTTCTATTGAACTTCGTGCAAACAAAGGAACACTCGGCACCTCAAAGACGCGCGAATTTGACTGGGAGTGTTCCGTTATCAACACGAAAGTCAATAATATGCAGACCGGTGCAACGCACTTCGATAAGTGCGTTGCACCTTAAGGGTGTTCATACACGCACTCGGGCGCCGGGCACAGGTACGGATTCGAGGATCTCCTCGACCACGGCCCTGGGGTCAACCTCTTTGATGCGGGCCGAGGGGCTGACGATCAGGCGATGGGCCAGGGTGGGCATGGACAGGGCCTTCACGTCATCGGGGATGACGTAGTCGCGCCCCAGGATGGCGGCCCGCGCTCGACTGGTTTTGTAGAGCGCCAGACTGCCGCGGGGGCTGGCCCCCAGATAAACGTCGGGGTGATCGCGGGTGGCGTTCACCAGGGTGACGATGTATTCTTTGACCAACGGGTCAACGTAAACCTCTTTGACCTTCCCCTGAGCGTCCAGCAGTTCCCGAACGTCTATCACCTGCTCAAGGGTGTCCACTGGATGCGCGTATTGCTGAGAATCGAGGATGGCGATCTCGTTCTCAAAACTGGGGTAGCCCAGGCTGATGCGCATCATGAAGCGGTCCAACTGGGCCTCAGGGAGGGGGAAGGTTCCCTCGTACTCAATGGGGTTTTGCGTAGCCAGGACGAGGAAAGGCTCAGGGATCGGATAAGTGACTCCATCCACCGTGACCTGTTGTTCCTGCATGGCCTCCAGCAAGGCCGACTGGGTCTTGGGGGTGGCGCGGTTGATCTCGTCGGTGAGGACGATCTGGGCCATCACCGGCCCGGGGCGGAACTCGAACTCGCGCGTCTTCTGATTGAACACCGACACCCCGGTCACGTCGCTGGGCAACATGTCGGGAGTGAACTGGATGCGCCGGAAAGTGCAGCCGATAGATTTGGCGATGGAGCGGGCCAGCATCGTCTTGCCCACGCCGGGCACGTCCTCAATGAGCAGGTGCCCCCGGCAGAGCAAGCCCACCAGGGTGAGACGGATCTCCTCGTGCTTGCCGATGATGACCTTCTCCACATTCTTGATGAGTTTTTCTGCAAACGATTGGATTTCTTCCATGAATAGCACTCCTCTCGGAAAATGGTTATCTGTTTAGCCAAGCGTATATGCCGGGGTAAATTATACCAGCATTTGGCAAAAAATGGTAATGGAGAAAGCTCTCCCCAATCTATACCTTGTGGCAGGGTGAAAAGTTCATCTGTGTCAAGTCAAAAGATAATGTCACCGAACAGTCATCGTTCTGTCAAAAGAT
>CAZQDO010000706.1:0-2095 GCA_964592085.1 uncultured Anaerolineae bacterium
GGCTGTGGCAGAGAAGCTGATCGACTTTATGCTGAGCAAGCGCTTTCAAGAAGACATCCCGTTGCAGATGTTCGTCTTCCCCGCCAACGAGACGGCTGCTCTACCTGACGTGTTTGTCCAGTATGCCGAGATCCCGGAGAACCCAGCTTACGTCTCACCCCAGGCTATTGAGAGCAACCGTGAAGGCTGGATCGAGGCCTGGACGGAGACCGTTCTGAGGTAAACCAGCATTCGAATAAAGGTGCCCGGCATTTCTGCCCCTTTCGCTTCGCTTCAGGGATGCTTCGCCCCACCTTCGTGGGACTTCGCAAAGTGCCGGGCACCTGAGAACCTCGAACTTGGACGCTCCTGGGTCTTAGGCGGCGCGTCTGGTGGTTCAGTCACTGGAGAGCTTGAGCGGAACTGGTAGTGGACCAGAACGGAGCAGCATCGCCAGGGTTTGAGCATCGTCGAGGGTTGCGTCTCCGGTCAATTCGATGGTGCCACGGCGGTCCGTCAAGGGCGTACGCAGAATGGGGCAGTTCACCACGCGGCTGTCAACTGCCAGGCACAGGTAATAGCCACGCAACTCAGCCGTGTGATTTGCCAGCCGCGCATCGCCAGCCAAGGACAGAACAAAGTTGATAGCAGGACGGCTACCGTCTTTCAGTATGGCTTCCGCCACCTCAAAGTCCGCACTGGTCAACACCGCCTGGTATACATCTTGATCGGGGATGGCGCGAGAGCCGGTTTTCACCATTCTATTGAGGGGCAGGAATTCGGTCCCGCCATCCACCAACTCCACGCGGCCGACCCGAGTGGCTTCGGCAACGACGATAGAGGGCTCGGCATCCGATGGCAAAGAAATGGCCAAACGGTCACCCTCCACGGAGACGGCAAACTGCGCATCACTCCGCAGATAAGTGGAGAGGCGTTCCTCCAGCACATCGCCGGCAAGCGCCATATCTTTCAGGTCTACAGATCCGGTCGCCTCTAATGTCATCACCGCCGGCATCATCTCCGCCGTGGAGGATGGCACGTCGAGTAAGGCCAGGAATAATACCAGAGTAATCGCCAAGGCGGGTATATACAGTCTGATAAATCTTCGCCTGTTTGCCGACATTATCCCCTCGCAGTTATTCCCCCCACGGCCCAGGTCGCCCTCAAAGCAACGCCCGATCTCATTATACATCAAATCAGGCGAGTTGTGACCCGTACCATGTTCCTGTTGACACTGAAAACTGGGGAAACGAGGGGGAGGCGACGGTATGCCGTTGGTATAGGGTACGATCTGAGTTCCTAGAGATCGTTTTCCGAAGTTCGGGCAGGCCCCTTTTGGGATAGGGATGCTGGCCTACAAGGGTGCGGGAAATAGGCTAGAGAAAGGAGTAAGCGTTCAGGGGGACGGGTTACTCAACGATGATCTTCTCGTCTATAAGCTTCTGCTCCACCAGATTCCCTTTAGGGACGAAACAGAAGTGCTGGGCCTTGAGCTGGAACTCCAGATCTATCATAGCCCGACCGGCGCGATTCTTCTCGATGGTGAATACCACCCAGTCGCGATAGGTCTCGCTCTTATAAGGATTGAAAGCCACGTGATCCTTGGACAAAATGTGAAACTTATTATTCATGATGATGGCGATGTCACACTCATAGTCCAAGGCCGAACTGCCACGCAAGTGGTAGAGATGCAGTCTTTTGCTCTTCAGGCCCTCCCGGTCGGCGGCGACGATGGCCAACACCGGGATATTGAAGGTCATTGCAATATCTTTGAACCCTTCAACCACAATCGTGACCTTCTCCCCTTCGTCGGTCGCCCGCTCAGGGTGAATAGCAACCTTTTGCAGATAGTCAACGAACAGAGCAACCTTGCCGTCAGTGACCTCAACCATCTGGCGCACCATATCCCGGATGGAATTGAGGGTGGTAACAGCCGGACTGGCTTTCATCAAGATCAAGCGATCCGCGTAACGATTAATCGTTTCCAGCGGTTTGTTAGTTTTGGGGTGTTGCGCCAGAATCTGTGAGAGCCCGACGTTGCCATCGTGCCGAACCCACTCGCGCGCGCGCTGAGAAACGACGATGTTGTGCAAGTCTTTGAGTCGCAGGCCGGGGG
>CAZQDO010000707.1:0-2093 GCA_964592085.1 uncultured Anaerolineae bacterium
GAAAGTGCTCCCCATCCACGTCAAAGTGGACACCGGCCTGGGCCGCTTCGGACTCCTGCCTGATGAAGTGGCAGACTTCGTCCAGGCCATATCCGAACTGCCCGGCCTCACCCTGGAGGGCGTTTACACCCACTTCGCCGTGGCCGATGCTGCGGACAAGACATACACTCTCCAGCAGTTTGGGACCTACCTCGAAGTGGTGAAGAACCTGGAAAGAGCGGGCTTCACCATCCCCATCCAACACGCGGCCAACAGTGCAGCCACTCTGCACCTGCCGGAAACGCACCTGGACATGGTGCGCTGCGGCATCGCCCTCTACGGCCTGCGCCCTTCCAGTGAAGTGGAGCCGGCCATTCCCCTGCGCCCGGCCATGACTCTCAAGAGCCGGGTGGCTCGAGTGCGTACCCTCCCCCCCGGCTCCTGCATCAGCTACGGCTGTACCTATGCCACCAGTGAGCCTACCCTGGTAGCCCTGGTGCCCGTCGGCTATGGCGACGGCTACCATCGCCTTCTCTCCAATAGAGGGCAGGTGCTCATTCGTGGTCGGCGTGCCCCCATCGTGGGACGGGTGTGCATGGATCAGTTCGTAGTGAAAGTCAGCCACATCCCCGATGTGCAGCAGCACGACGAAGTGGTGCTCCTGGGGCAGCAAGGCAACGACGAGATCGGCGCCGAGGAAGTGGCTGCCTGGGCTGAAACCATCAACTACGAAGTGACCACCAGCCTCCTGCCGCGGGTGACCAGGGTCTATCTGGAAGGCGGACAGGTCGTGGCCGTGCATCCCCTCGTCGAGACAGCCCCGTAGTTCACCTTTTGACAAAAAGCCGGTCAGAGTTTATAATCCCTGATATCAACACTCCCAAGATCAGGTGAGATAGATATGCCCGGTTCAAAGGTGCCTTTGGTGATCATGACAGGCTCCAGCGAAAGGAGCGAGGTAGAGAGAATGATGTCCCTGGCTCTTCAGGCCATCACCCTCGACACCATTGAGAGAGCCCTCGCCGTTGAAGCCATCGGCCCCATTGTGCTGGCCACCAATTCCACTTCCCTGGCTGAGAACCTACGAGGTAAGCCGGTGCACATCGAACTGGGGAAATCCGACGAGGAGTTCCACTTCGGGCGGCGACTGCGAGATCTGATCACCGAGCAGGGCATGGAAAAGGTCTTCTACATTGGGGGGGGAAGCGGCGTCCTGCTCTCCAGCGAAGAAATGAGCCGCATCGCCGAAACCCTCCTCTCCACTGACGAGCTTGTCATTGCCAACAACTTCTACTCCACCGATTTCGCTGCCTTTGCCCCTGCCAAAGCCATCAATTCCATAGAGCCTGAAACCCTGACCGCTGATAACGATCTGGCCTGGCGTTTGGTGAAGAGAGCCGGCCTGCCGTGCAAGGAATTGCCTCGTAACGCTGCTACTCAGTTGGATGTTGACACCCCTACTGATCTGATGACTCTGAAGCTCCATCCTGGTGTGGGACCTCACACCCGACGCTGTCTGGATAGCTTGGAACTGGATATTTCCCACATTGAGCAGGCGTTGGGCTTTTTCACCGACCGTACCGCCGAGGTTCTGGTGGCCGGGCGAGTGTCGGCCTCGACCTGGGCCTACCTGGAGTACGAGACGGCCTGCCGGGTGCGCCTGTTCTCAGAGGAGCGTGGCATGCGCGCCAGTGGTCGCCAGGCGCGGGGCGAGGCTTTGTCCCTGTTGGGGTTCTATCTGGAGGAAGTAGGGCTGGAGAGATTCTTCGCCACCCTGGCGGAAATGAGCCAGGCTGTCTTTCTGGACAGCCGCGTCCTTTTCGCCCACCGGCAACTCTGGCCGTCGGCCGCCGACCGTTTCTACTCCGACCTGCGCCAGCCGGAGAAGATCAGCGACCCGTGGGTGCGTCGCTTCACCCAGGCAGCCATCGCAGCCCCCATTCCCATCGTCCTGGGAGGCCACTCCCTGGTCTCCGGCGGGTTGTATGCTCTGGTGGAAGCGGCCTGGGCCAGAGGCGAGGATTTGGCAAGGCATGTGGAAAAGCTGGAGGTTGGAGGTTAGTACTACAACGAGACTTCATTTTAGCTGATTGAGTAGTGCCAGTCGGCGCTTG
>CAZQDO010000708.1:0-2090 GCA_964592085.1 uncultured Anaerolineae bacterium
CCCCCTCCCCCTGCGAGGGGGAGGGTTGGGGTGAGGGTGGACTGTTTGTGGGGAACCACCCTCACCCTGCCCCTCCCTGACAGGGAGGGATGAATGCTTGCCTCCACTCTATGCGCCAAACGGGGCCTCAAAGGGCCAGCGTATCTCCTTGCCTGGCGGGTACGGGTAGGTCTGTTTGCTGTGGGATTGGCCCAGGTCCACCAGGGATTCGGCCAGCTTCATGGCCACCGAGGGGGGATCCAGCACGGGCACCTCGCAGCCCCGCTTGGCCAGGCCGGCCTGGATCCGCGGCGCCAGTCCCGCCAGACCCGTGCAGCCGGGGATGATGACGTGGGCACCATCTTCCCGCACTGCCTGCTCGCTGAGGTTAACGAGCACTTGCAGGGTGGCCTCGGCATCTTCGTCCAGGGCCAGCACGGGAATGTTGAAGCCCCGCACCGAGGCCAGCCGGGTGGATAAGCCATAGCGGGCCACCAGGTCTTCCACTGCCGGCAAGTCGTGATCGAACACGGTGAGGACGGAGAAGCGATGGCCCAGCATGGCCGCCAGGTGCATGGTGGCCTGGGCTGGCCCAACGACGGGGATGCGCACCAGCTCGCGGGCGGCGTACAGGCCGGGGTCGGCCATGCAGTCAATGATGACCGCGTCGGCGCCGGCTGGTTCGGCCTCTACCACTTTGACCAGGATGTCGGGAATCACCAGCGCCTCGTCGCGATAGCTTTCGATGGAGGCGGTACCCCAATCCAGCGAGACGACGCTGACGTGAGTGCCAGGGCGGGCAGCATCGGCATAGGAACGCCGGGTGTCTTCTGCCCAACGCGTGGTGATGGTTGGATTGATGACGCGAATGTGCATGGTTGTCTCCTATTGCAGCGTGACCCTGGGGTCAAGCATGGCCTGCCCCAGGTCCAGGATCAAGTTGATAAAGACGTAAAAGACCGTGACCACCAGCGTCACCGACACGATGACCGGGAAATCAATGCTGAGCACGGCGTTGGTGACGTAGGAGCCTAACCCAGGCCAGGAGAAGATGACCTCGACCAGGATGGCACCGGTCAGTGAATAGACGAATGAGAGGCCCAGTACGGTGATAGTAGGAATGATGGCGTTTTTCAGAGCCAGGACGAACAGGACAATTCGTTCGGAGATGCCAGCGACCCGGGCTGCCAGGATGTATTTCTCGCTCAACACTTCGATCATCTTTGAACGGGTCATACGGATGGTCAGGCCGATGGCGTAGGTCGCCAGGGTGAAAGCCGGCAGAATGATGTGGAGCAGGGCATCTTTGAAAGCCACCCAGTTGCCCGTCATCACCGTGTCAATCAGATAGAAGCCCGTAATCTGCTTCACCGGATGGTAGAGGGCCACCTGAGTGGAGGTGCGCCCCGCCAGGGGCAGGAGACCCAAGCGGCTGAAGAAAAGCAGTTGCAGCAGCAGCCCCAGCCAGAAGGTGGGCATGGAGACGCCAGCGATGGAGAACAGGCGCGTGAGGTGATCCAGCAAGCTGCCCTTGTAGGCTCCTGAGAGAACACCGAGGGGAATGCCAATCACCACCGCCATCACCATGCCGGCCAGGACCAGCTCCATGGTCGCGGGCAGGAAGGTCTTGAGGTCAGTGGTGATGGGCTGGTGGGTTTTGATGGAATTGCCTAAGTCACCCCGGAGGAGCCCCCGCACGTAGCGCAGGTACTGTTCGGGGAGGGGGCGATCCAACCCCAGTCGCTCGGTGGCCAGGGCGATCTGCTCCTGCGTAGGGTGTGGCCCAACCCAGGCCGCGGCCGGGTTGGAGGGGACGACGCGGGCGATGAAGAAAGTGATGATAGAGATACTGAAAAGTACAAGCACTGCCATCGCCAGTCGCCGGATGATGTATTCCAACCTATGCACGACTCATCCCCTTCGTTTGATTGACCGTTGATTTAACGAAGATGCAGGGGCGCAGTGATGCCGCGCCCCTGCATCGTTTTGATGCTTTTTGCTCAACGAGTCAGTTGGTAGACAAAGACGACGTGAGGGTAGGCCGGGTTGTCCACAAACCCTTTGATGCCGGTGCGGGCCAGATGGGTATTGGCCACGTCGTAGAAGAAGAG
>CAZQDO010000709.1:0-2087 GCA_964592085.1 uncultured Anaerolineae bacterium
AAGCCCGCGCCCTGATCGACGCCGCCTTTGAGGCCGACATCGTCGATCAATGGGTGATTGAACCCGAGAATGTTGCCGACGATTACCGGTGGGGTGGGAAACAACCGCCGCCGCCCAGCCCTCGCGCCTGGCTACGGCGCTACCGGAACCAGTATCGAGAGCACCTGGACTGGGAACGCCAGCGCCAGCGCGAAGCGCAAAAGCCAAAGCGGCGGGGCACCCCGGCCAGGCGACGGGAGGGTCCCAAACTGGGCCGCAACGATCCCTGCTGGTGCGGCAGCGGCAAGAAGTACAAGCATTGTCATCTGCGTCAGGATCAGGGAGGATAGACATATGGCCCGCATGTACCCCAACCAACTCAGCCCAGACACGAGAAGCGACGCCGAGCGGCAACTATACGAAGCCTTCCGTGACAAAGTAGGAGATGACTATATCGTATTTCATAGTGTTGCCTGGCTGTCTCAGGACAGACAGGGACGTCCCCGCGACGGCGAAGCCGACTTCGTTATCGCCCACCCCCAACATGGTATCCTGGTCATGGAGGCCAAGGGCGGTATCATCCGTTATAGCCCAGACACCAAGCAATGGGCCAGCACCGACCCGCACGGCCAGACTTATGACGTCAAAGATCCTTTCGGTCAGGCCGGATTCAGCAAGCACGCCCTGCGGGATCACCTCACTCGCAAGATACCTGGGCGTCGCATCAACATAGGACACGCCGTTGCTTTCCCGGACGTGACGGTCCAGGAAGATTGGCTCGGTCCCAACAAGCCGCGCCAGATTATTTTGGATCAGATCGGCCTGGCTGATCTGTCGGCCTGGGTCAGCCAAGCTATGGACTACTGGCGCGGTAAGACAACCCAGCAAGATACCGTATCCGGTGAGGAGGCAATCAAAGCCCTGACAGAGCTCTTGGCCAAAAACTGGGAATTACGACCGGCTCTGTGGGGCGACTTCGTTCAGGAGCAGGATCAATTCATCCGCCTCACCCGGCAACAGTACCTGATCCTGGATGTCCTCAACCGCCAACGCCGGGCGGCCATCTGCGGTTGTGCCGGGTCGGGTAAAACCATGGTGGCCGCCGAAAAGGCCAGCCGCCTGGCACGTCAAGGCTTCCGCGTCTTGCTCACCTGCTTCAACAAAAACCTGGCCGCCGATCTGCGGGCGCGCTTGAAACCATCTGCCAACCTCAACATCTTCAATTTCCATGCCTTGTGCTATGATTTGGCCCAGCGGGCTGGGACGCTCCCGGTCAAGCAGGATGACGACACATTCTTCAACCAACAACTGCCCGAGGCGCTTCTGGATGCTACCGATACCTTGGATATCCGGTATGACGCCATCGTCGTTGACGAGGGGCAAGACTTTCGTGACGGCTGGTGGTTCCCGCTGCAAAAGCTCCTACATGACCCTGACGAAGGTATCCTGTACATCTTTTTCGACAACAATCAACGCATCTACGTCCCGCATAGCGAGCTTCCCGTCCGTCAAGCGCCCTACCTGCTGACCAGGAACTGCCGCAATACCCAGAATATCCATCAACTGGTCGTCCAATTCTACGACGCCGACACCCAGCCCACTGCTCAGGGACCGCACGGGCGACAAGTCGAAGAGGTTTTTTACAGCGATGCCCGACTTATGTGGCCTACCCTGCAGACCATCCTGCATCGATTAGTAGAGGAAGAGCATATCCCGGCTGACAAGATGGCTGTGCTCACCACTACAGCGCGAACCAGGTCTAATCTATTAGCCAGCAGCATCTCCGGTGGACCAGAGTTGACCGATACCCTACCGCCGCGAGCGGGGCAGATCTATTGCACCACCATCCACGACTTCAAAGGGCTGGAGCGCGCCGTGATCATCCTGGCAGGAGTAGGTCAGCGACTTAGCCAAGAAGACCATGATCTGAACTCACTGCTTTACGTCGGTTGCTCCCGCGCACGCCACCATTTGATTGCGCTTATGCCTGAAAACGCCGACTGGAGAGTGAGAAAAGCGTTCGCCGCAGCCAGAACCAGCGCGAAAACACAGAACTAAGGATTGAGAATTAAATAACTTCCTCAAATGCAAGCGAAATACTGGCCTGA
>CAZQDO010000710.1:0-2082 GCA_964592085.1 uncultured Anaerolineae bacterium
AGAGTATCTAACGGAACTGAGTTTAGCAACTACACATGAACGTTAACAAGCGAAGATCAAGGGCTTTTTCAGATCGACTGGTACACCCAAGAGAGCTACGAGCTAGGCGTCGGACTTGATTTCTCGTTTCTGACAGGTAGCCTGGCAGCTGATAGGCGTGTGTAAGGCAAGCCTCAGCCAGGGTGGACTATACCCACCCTGGGCAGGAAGGTTTTCGACATGTGTTCGGCTAAACAGGCGGCTACGCAGCCTGTTCAGGCGGGGGATCGCGCTGCAAATAGGGCTCATCTTCGTCTCGGAAGTATTGCCACCGCAGCCGGATGGCCTGCTCCAAGGGCAAATCGTGGAGGTCGACCAACTGATAACGCTCTGGCTGGGCTTCCTGCCGCGTGGCTTCCACGAGCAGGTCGTAGAACTTGCGCAGCAGGGTGACCGTGGCCGTCAGCAAAGCGTTCAGGTGCATGTTGTGCTGACCGTGGTACTTGGGGCGCCTCAGTCCGTTGTCGGCCATATAGTCGTTGTTGCGTTCCACCGACGAGCGCAGGGCGAAGATGATCTTGTAGCGCCGAGTACCCCGAGGTATCTCCAGCACCAGTCGGCTGTTGGGCTTGAGCTTGACGCTCTTGGCATGGCCGAGCGCATTGTCTCGGTAAGGGCAAGCCATCTGACCTTCAGGGCATTGTTTCTTGCAGACAAAGGTGACCCGTCTCTCCTTTTCATCGTAGCCATTGGGCGCCATCGCCACGCCGCAGGTGGCATAGGGCCAGCCGACCTCGTTGTAGCCCCGCGCCCGCAAGCTGGCCGCATCGGTCTTCTCGTTACGCGGGTTGTAGCGAAAGAGCGGTTTGGCTCCCCGCTGGCGGGCAGCCAAGTAGTTGACGAAATCATCGTAGTGTCCGTCGGCCAGGTGAAAGATGGGCTTCACGCCCTCGTGATAGCGCTCGATCTGCTCCAACAGTTCCTTGAAGAAGTGTCCATCGTAGGCCCCACCGTGGCTGACCAGAATCGCCACTGGGAATTCCATCCCCAGTCGCACCTCGAAGGAGACAGCGGAATGAACCTTGTGGCTGAAAACTGGCGTGACGTCCTTCGGATTGTCTGGATTGACCCGATGGCCTACGCCTCCTTCCAGGTCGAAGGGCACCTGCTGACACGCGTCAAACACGGGGCAACTTTGGCAACCGTGACCGGCCTGCCCGGCATGCTCACAGCCGTTGAAGACCGCCCAGGTATCCACCAACATCGAATCGAAAGCCAGGACGTCAAAGGTAATGACCTCCAACTGGCGCAGAAAGCTGATCACGATGTGCATCATCCCCTCGTAGACAATTGGCCCGAGCTGCTGGCGCAGATGAGTGAAGGCCATCTCGGTGGGCACGACGTGGTCGGGGTGGCGGGGATGGTCCAGATCAATGCCCACGTATCCGGCAATCTGACGCCCCAGATGGGTTTCATCCCGCAATTCGTCCAGAAGGTCGGCCCGGCCATCACGATGCAAAAGCACCCGCAAACAATCCAGTAGGATCAAGGTGACTGGGTCCCATTGCCAGCCTCCCTCCACAGAATCGCTGTAGTGGGGCGCGGCCAGATCGCGTAGGAACGACCAATCAATCCAGGCGAAGACGAAGGTCAGCAGGCCTCCTTTGAGATGGCCCTCACGTGTGACCTTGATCTTGCGCGGTCGAAACTGGTAGTAGGAGTACATTCGCTCTGAAGGTTTGGGAAAAGCAATCCCAGCCTCCGGCAGGCAAATGGTGACCTCCAGATTGTTAAGGATCTTGTTCAGTCGCTTCAACGAGAAGCGAGATTTGGCATAGTAGAGCTTCTTGTTCGGCTTCCGCTTCCGCCGTTTGGGATGACCTGCTTTGCAGCGAGTTTGGCAACGTCGCTGGTGCCTCTCCTGCTTTCGACGGCGGCTAGACCGATGTTTGGCTTGGCGGCCCTTGATTTTCGCTGCGGCCATAGGAAGGCTCCTTGCTGATCCGGTTTATGGGTTCCCACTCCATTATACCGGATCGGCAAGGCCTTCATCACCGCCGTCCCATACTTGGGTTGAATTTGAGTTCCGTTAGATACTCTGCT
>CAZQDO010000711.1:0-2080 GCA_964592085.1 uncultured Anaerolineae bacterium
CTCAATAACGACCCAAAAGGGGCTTGTTTCGGATTTGACATTTTACCGCATCGCTGAACAGCCATGTCCCTTCCTCCTCACCATACTTTAATCCACTGTATCGGCGCCTCTCATGCCCATTATATCTTATCGTCCGGGAAAAAGCAAAGCTCAACTGGATCGAGCGGTCGAGGCCGCCTCACCATCCTACCGCGCAGCCGTCCTTGCGAGGATCGCTGCCGGCAGTGAGGACGCCGGTGGCCGGATTCCGCAGGATGATCTGGCCGCCGCCAAACACGATGCGCCCAAAGCCATCCACCGGGACCAGGCGATGGCCGCGTCGAGCCAGCTCGGACAGGGCGGCAAAGCTCCAGCCCTCTTCCATCAGCACCAGGCTGCCTCGCTCCGCAGCATCCCCACCCTCCCTCTGCACCGCCACCTGCCAGCGCGGCATGTCCAGCGCTTGCTGAGGCGCCATTCCCAGGTCCAATAGGTTGACCAAGACCTGGAAATGGCCCTGTGGCTGCATGTGGCCACCCATCACCCCGAAGCAGCCGTGCAGCTCGCCAGCCAGCGACGTGAGGGCGGGAATGATGGTGTGGTAGGGACGCTTGTTGGGAGCCAGGGCGTTGGGGTGCAGCGGATCCAGCACGAAGAGAGCCGCCCGGTTCTGCAAACTGACCCCCGTCCCAGGCACCACCAGGCCGCTGCCTGTGCCCATGTACAGGCTATTGATGAAGCTACAGGCGTTGCCCTGGCCATCCACCACGCTGAGGTAGACGGTGTCGGTGCCAGCCTGAGGGGGCATCCGAGGGTCGCCGTATGGCACATCCTGGAGCGCCTGCCGTGGGTCAATGCGCTGGCGACGACGCTCGGCATAGGCGAGGCTGCACAGCTCCGCCAGAGGGATGTCCACCATACTGGTGTCGCAGACCCACTGCTGGGCATCGGCGAAGGCCAGGCGCATACATTCGATCATGATGTGCGCCCGGTCGGCCTCGCTCATGGCTGCCAGGTCGAAGCCGGACGCCAGGTTGACGGCCAGGATCGCGGCCAGGCCCTGCCCGTTGGGCGGGCACTCGTAGAGGGTGACGCCACGATAGTCAGCGGTGATGGGCTCCTGCCAGGTGCCGGTGTGAGCGGCCATGTCGTCGGGCGTGATCCAGCCGCCGTAGCGCTGCACGTGCTGGCTGAGCCGACGGGCGAACTCGCCCCGGTAGACGTAGTCCTTGCCCTCGGCGGCGATACCCCGCAGCGTTTCGGCCAGGGTGGGGATGCGCATCAGTTCGCCGGGGCGAGGCGCCCGGCCATCTATGAGCAACTCGTGGCCGCTGGGTTGCGGCGGACCGTTGTCGAGGTCGCCGCTTGGCCAGTCGGGTGCTCGCAGGAGCTTTGGCACCTGCTTCTGCCAGCCGTGGGCGATGATCTCGGGCACGGGATAGCCGTTCTCGGCCGTCCAGATGGCCGGCTGCAACACGTCGGCCAGCGTCATCTGGCCGTGGCGTTCCAGCAGGTCACTCCAGCCAGCCACCGTCCCCGGCACGCTGACGGCGTGGCCGGTGAAGGTGGGCATGTGCGTGTAGCCCAGGCGGCGTAGTTCCTCAATGGAAGCGGCTGCTGGTGCCCGGCCTGAGCCGTTCAGCGCCGTGACCGATTTGGTGCTGGCATCCCAGTAGAGGGCGAAGCAGTCGCCGCCGATGCCAGTGGAGATGGGCTCCACCACGTTCAGCGTGGCTGCCGTGGCGATGGCGGCGTCCGCGGCGTTGCCACCGGCCTTCAGGATGTCCAACCCCGCCTGGGCAGCCAGGGGATGGCTGGTGGCCACCATGCCGCGAGTGGCCAATACGTTGCTGCGTCGCGAGCGGTAAACAGCGTCGAAGTTCACGATGATCTCCTTCCCTCCTTCAGCTCAATCCGTGCCATACACTGCCAGCAACTCCACGTCCGCCTCCGGAGCCAAGAGCAACACGTTGGTCTGGATGTCTTGCAGATGTTGGTGCACGGCTTGCTCCCCAATCCCAGGGGGCGCGTAGACGGTGAACAAAACCTGTCGTGTCTCAGGCGTGATTTGGGTGCGGCGGTCGGGGCCATAGAGTACGCT
>CAZQDO010000712.1:0-2062 GCA_964592085.1 uncultured Anaerolineae bacterium
GATACCATCCGCGTCGCAGCCGGTGAGACGCTGCGTCTGCGTTTCTCTGTGCCCGACGTCACCCACGGCATCGCCATCGGGCCGGGTCTGGGGTTGGACCTGGGGCACATCGATCCCGGCCAATTAAAGGAAATTGAGATTACCTTTGAGCAACCGGGGCGCTATGTAGTCTATTGTAACACATGGTGCAGCCCTAATCATTGGCGAATGCGAGGCACCATTGAGGTCTACGACCCAAAGAATCCAGAGGCATTATTGGCAAATAACGTACCGGACCCGATCTTGGAGTCCCTGACGGCACGGGGGATAGATATCGACATGCCACATGAAACTCAGACAGTGCCTACTGAGCAACCGTCGGCGGCGCGCGGTGCCAACATCGTGAAGCGTCTGGGAGAATGACTTCTAACTGGGCTGGCTGTCCGTGAGTGGCGGCGGGCTCACACGCCGGTCGAGGCCTGGGCATTTCTGGTGGAGACCGGGCTAAGTGAGGCTGAGGCATGGGACGCCGTAGCCTATCTGTGGTTGTCAGATATGAATGCTGAGCGGCTGGAAACCGCAGCCACGATGTATGCCAAGAACTGCGCAGCCTGTCATGGTGAAACTGGGGATGGCCAAGGGCCTGGTGCCGATGCGCTAGCCGCACAAGGCATCGGGCAACACACCAGTATGAATGTAACGGGAAAGCCATCTGCTTTTGCCGATCCGCACACTATGCTGAGTGGATCCAGCGATGTCTACTATGCCAAAGTGCGGCGTGGTGGGATGGGCACCGGTATGCCCAGCTTTGGCCCCATCTTCACTCCAGACGAGACCTGGATGTTGGTGGACTACTTGTGGACGTTTGTCTTTTATGCCAGAGAGCAGGGTGGATTGAGTGAGAAGCGATGAGTGACAGAGGGCCTGATAGGCGGCCGGGTACCAGCCGCCTATCAGGGATGTCAACAGACGTTGTGCCTATTTCATCATTGATTCCGTTGCGGTTATTGTGACTCGGATAGTGGCCGAAGTATCGGGGTAGGTGAATTCATCAGACACGATGTGCACCATCCCATTTTCATCGGGACCGGTATCCGGTCCGGCCTGGCGCGGAGCCTGATCTGGGCCAACGCCCGGCTCCTGGTTCACCTCAGTGCCCGCGTCCCAGAGCTGGATCTGCCCGGTCACGTCCCCGCTTACTGGTGTTCCATCGCTGTTGAAGAGGGTGATCCCCGCCCCATCCGGCGCGTAGAAGAGGTCGTTGGATTGGACGAACATAGTGGCGAAGGAGAGCATGTCTCCCGGCACGGCCACGACGGTGAACTCGTAGGTCTCACCGGGCAGCAGTGGGCCAGGTTGTGCGGCCCCAACCGGGGTGTTGAAGACACCGCTGGCGCTGACGCCGGCCTGGCTGGCCACGGCGGCCGCCAGGTCTGAAGGCTCACCATCCTCGGCCAGGGCTTCCAGCCCGTCACCACGATCGGCTTGGCCGGCGCTGAACAATGGGTCGGCGGCGGTATGCACCGTCCAAACGCCCGGGGCGAAGGGCGTGCTCGAAGCCGACTGGTCCGCATCGCTGACGTTTTCGATGCGCACGGTGAAGCTGATCTCCTCACCCATCATTTCTTCACCCATCATTTCCTCGCCCGTCATGTCCTCATCCGTCATTTCCTCCATCATTTCCTCGCCCGCCATCTCTTCGCCCGTCATCTCCTCGCCCATCATCTCCTCGCCCATCATCTCCTCACCCATCATGGCTTGGGCGTCGGCCGCGCTGGGGATGCACAGTTTCCAGCCGATTTCAATCAGGTCAGGGTTGGCGATGGTGGCGTAGCTGCCGTCAGCCTGGGCGGCGGCATTGGTAGCTTCGACAATAGCCGGGTAGGCCAGCACGTCGGCGAAGTACTTGTTGGCTAATTTGCTCAACCAGTCGTCGGCCTGGGCAACATAATCCGTCTCGCAGGTCATCATTTGGTGGGCCGGGGCCGCAAAGGCGGACGTTGCGGCTGTGGCCAGCAGGATCAGCGATAGCAGAGAGGTGGTCAGTTTTCTGAATGTCCTTAACATTTCTCAATTCTCCTTT
>CAZQDO010000713.1:0-2061 GCA_964592085.1 uncultured Anaerolineae bacterium
CCCAGCCCGCAGACATGATTCTCGCCGTGCAGTTCACCGCTGGGCCGAAGTAGTCCCCAGCGAGCAACTCCGCATCGCCGGCATGGAGACCCACCCGAATCCGCAGCTCTCCGATGGCGCCCCACTCTGCCCCGGCGAACTGCTTCTGCGTTTCCAGGGCGCACGTCACAGGCTCGCCGTCCTCAAAGGCCGCGGTGACGCCATCGCCGGTGTGCTTGGTGATGCGGCCCCCGCATTCCCCGATCTGTTGCCTGAGGATAGCATCATGACGGGAGATAGCTCCCCCCATCTCCTCGGTATGTTCCTCCCACAGCCGGGTCGAGCCTTCAATATCGGTAAAGAGAAAGACCAACATGCTGACACCTCCTTGAAGAGGTTTTGGGCGGGTCGAGAAGAGAACGATCTAGCTATTGAACATAGTATATCAGATTTCGGATCGCCTGGCAAGAGAAGAGGCCACTCGCCCGAATCGTGCAAGTGGCTCTTGCTGTTGAAGGCTTCCTTCAAGCTGACTGAAAGACAACCCTCCTGCACCAGCCGCACAGGGTTGAACCAAGTCTGGAGGATGGGTACATCTGGCTGATGCACTTCGAGAAGGCTGGCACGGGAAGCTGATGGTCGTCAGGTTGTGTGCTGACTTGCCACTTTCCTCCTCTTGGCGTACAATAGGGATAGCCTACACGTCATAGATAAGGAGGATTCCCATGACAGTCTACAAGCAAGAGAAATCGGTAGCCACCTTCTCCATCGTCGCCTATGACCCTGAGAATGGCGATCTGGGAGTGGCAGTGCAGTCCAAGTTCCTGGCGGTGGGAGCGGTGGTGCCGTGGGCCAGGGCCGGTGTGGGAGCCGTCGCCACCCAGTCTTACGCCAACACCACCTACGGCCCTGAGGGGCTGAGGCTCATGGCCGAAGGGCTGACGGCGCAAGAGGCGCTGGAAAAACTCGTCGAGGCTGACGAGGAGCGTGACCGACGCCAGGCCGGCACGGTGGATGCCCGCGGAAACGCGGCTGCCTACACCGGCAAGGGCTGCTTCGATTGGGCCGGTCACATCGTGGGGGAAGGCGGGGGCAAGCCCGGCCCCTTCGCCTGCCAGGGCAACATCCTGGTAAGTGAGGAGACCGTGCAGGCCATGGCCCGGACATTCGAGGCAAGCGAGGGAAAGCTGGCCGACCGGCTGACGGCCGCGCTGGAAGCCGGGCAGGAGGCGGGCGGCGACAGCCGGGGGCGACAATCGGCCGCCCTGCTGGTAGTTCGGGAGAAGGGCGGCTACGGCGGCTTCAACGACCGCTACCTGGACCTGCGGGTTGACGATCACCCTTGGCCCATCCAAGAGTTGAAGCGACTTCTGGAGCTTCACAAGCTGTACTTCTTCAAGAGCAAAGCGGAGGACCTGCTGCCCCTGGAGGGAGAAGTGGCCCGCGAGGTGCAGGAGACCCTCTCCGAACTGGGCTACTACAGTGGTGAGATCAACGGCCTCTACGACGAAGCCACCAAGAAGGCCCTTTTCGATTTCTCTGGCATCGAGAACCTGGAGGAGCGCTGGCAAGGGGGAGCTCTCATAGACCGCGTAGTGCTGGAATTCATGCGCCAAAAGCGGGGTGCTGAGTGAGGCAGAGTGAGAAGCCGCCTGGGCTGCTTATCCAGGCGGCTAGATAGGATGGCAGGTAGGCGACTCTCTTGTTCTGCTTTCGTAGCGTGCTCTCCCCCGAAGACACTTGGAGTGTGGAGGGGCAACCTTTGAGCCGTCGCCAACCTGCCCTACCATCGAATTTCACTTTCCCAACTCGTCCTGCCAAGCTCTGTTACGTAAATCGGATTTCTCCCCCTTGATGCGGCGAAAAGTCTTCTTAGGCTACACACACCGTCATCCGACACGGAGCCTGCATCACGGTTCCAATCTATTTCTAGTCAAATCTCACGTTTCCGATCTCTTTCATTAAGCTTTGTTACGTAAATCAGGCTTCCCATTCCCCATCCATTGAGATGGTTTTAAGCTTTCTTACGTAGACTATGCTTTCCCCCTTATTCAGGGGAATGTCGCCGGAGACTGCCCCTCA
>CAZQDO010000714.1:0-2046 GCA_964592085.1 uncultured Anaerolineae bacterium
CGCCTCCGTCAATCGAATGGCGACCGGTTCCCAGGTGTCTCCCACGTTGGCGCTGTACTGGACAACATACTCCAGCGGGTCTCCATCCTGATCATCGGCCGTCCAGGTGACGGTAAAGGTGCCAGTGATGCTCTCTCCGCCGTTGGGCGTGGTGAGGGTGACTGTGGGCGGGTTGGCGCTGGTAATGCGGGTAGCCAGGATCGTATCGTCCTGCCTGAGGAGCAGGCGGGTAGCCTCAGGCTCGTAAGGCAGGGCACGCAAGAAGGGAAGGGGCCAATCAGCGGATACAACCATTGGGCTGTTGCCAACCATACCCGATTCCTGGACTACCACGTCGAATGTATCGGTCACCAGGGTCTGTCCCTGGCTGTCCTGAAGCTCGAGGGTGTAGGGACCATCATTGACCTGATTCTGGAAGCCGGGGTTGTCGAAACGGTAGACGTACCTCAGGCTGGCGGCAGGGAGGGTGGGGCTGATGATGCCCGAGACGAGTACCCGGTCGTGGGGCTGATCTGATGCGGCCTTCACTTCTCCGGTGGTCTCCCTGAAGCGCAGGTAGATGCGATCATAGGTGGTGTTAGAGATCCAATTTGGTTCGGCATAGGTCATGAAATCTTTGTGTGTAACGGGATCTCGCACGTTGATAAAGGGGCGATTCGTGTCAAAGCCGTAGAAGCTAGTTCGGGTGCCGTGGCTGAGTTGACAAGGTGGCCAGGGATAGGGGTCGTATTCGGGGGGTGCCCCGCCGCAGGGAATGTGCCTTAGGCCCACACAGTGTCCCAATTCATGTGCAGCCGTTGCGCCGGTCTTCTCGTAGCTTCCGCTCATCTTCACCCAGGAAGCAGCGTAGCCGCGCCACGAAAGGCCTAGTGTCCTGAGGGTATCCACGTCTTGGTGCAGCACACCCATGTAATAGCGGTTTTTAGCGTTTTTGCTGAAACCGCTCAACTGCCATATGCCATCAAGAAGCGCACGCATTGTTGGGGTTATTGTTAGCGCGCTGGCTTGAATGTACGGTGTCTTCCTCCAGCGGATCTTGCGTTTTTCATCAGAGACGGGATAAGTCCGCAAGAACTTGACAGCCTCGTTGAATCGAGATTGCACCGGTTCTAAATTGGCTTTGTAGGTATACTTGATTGGCACGAGATAGAGCCACAGCTTCTCGGTATCCACAAACTCCATGTCATGCTCTTCGGTGTTGTTTCCGGTATCTGCGTCGGGCCGGTCGCCATCGGGGTTGACCTCGGCTGTCAACTGGTAGTCTGTTGAACGCCATGGGCGAGGCAGGCGGAAGTAGAGGCTCTTGTTCAGATCTTTGCGTTCATCCAGCGTCGGCCTGTCCTGGCCGTGTTGCACCTCGGCGGTGATACTGCCGTTGATCGGCTCCAGGTCAGAACCAGGCCCCCCGCTCAGTTTGGCGGTGACGTCAGGCACGTCGCAGCCGTCAAGGCCAAAGGGGTATTCAGCTTTGATGTAGAGCCGCACGTAGGTTTCTTTCTCCTTGATGAGACGCACATCGTTGTTCAGGTTTTGGATGGCCTGGGTCACCTCCAGCCCGGAGATGGTCAAGTCTGGCTTGAGCAGTTCGGTGGATTTCGTCACGGCGTAGGAGAAGGGTCCGACGTTGCCCGTGGCCCGGTTATCAATCGTTACCGGCCACTCTTCGTCCTCCTTCTTCATCAGCTCCTCACAAGGGATTCGGACGCTGAAGTTGATCTGCGCCATGCCTCCGTCGGGGATGTTGCCTGCCCAGGTGATGCGCGAGGGGTCGCTGGTGTTCACGGCGCCGAGGGTTGCCGACGCCGATCCCGGAACGTACTCGGTGTACTCGGGGATGGGGTCGACCATGGTGCTGGGGGCGGTTGTCCCGTCAGGGCTGTCCCAGCGCAATGTGATCCAATATTGGATCACGCTTCCGGGAGCCGCAGCATCCGGGCCAGTCTTGACCCACGATACGATCGGGGTGGGCGTGACGGCGCTGGTGGGCGTGGATGTCGGCGTCGTCGGGCTGGTAGGGGTGGCCGTCGGCGTCGGAGTGGGCGTAGC
>CAZQDO010000715.1:0-2040 GCA_964592085.1 uncultured Anaerolineae bacterium
CGGCCCTTCGGCTACGCTCAGGACAGGCATGGGAGCCGCCTCTGCTGGAAATCTTGGATCTACTGAGTATATCGGCACGATGATTTGGATGAGACAATGGATTGTTGGGCGGTGGCTAGCGTTGCTGGTTGCTAATGACGAGGAAGGAGGTGGTTTTGGGGAACTGTTCTTGGGAGGGCCGTTAGTTTCTACGACGTGGTAAGAAAACAAAAAACGAGGAGGTTTAAAAATGGCAGTCTATGAGAAGATGGTTAAAGAGGCCGTTGGGGCAACCAAGGCGGTCTTTGGCGTGATCAAGCAGAAGAGGGGGGGGACCTTCAAGATCGCCGACGCCAAGCCCTACGTGGATGCTGTCAACAGGATGAAGCCGGGCGACGGGCAGGCCAAAGAGGTCATTGACCTTCACGTGCAGTCGGTGAACGCCCACTTCGACATCTTGATGGGTCTGACGGACACCATCCGCCCCGAGGACGATCCCTTTGTCGAACACTATCAGACCCCACCTATCCTGGAGATTCTCTACGACCTGGATCCTGAGTTCAAGGAGTCCATGTGGAAGTTCATTGACGCTATCGCCGCGAACAAGGCCCTCATTGGCCTGGAGGCTGTGCGGCGCTACGGCGGGATGTACGGCCCGACCTGCGTGGTGGACTTCGCCATGTCCGTAGGTTCGGTGCCCAACGTGGTCAACCGAATCTTGAGGGGGATGGGCATCCCCGAAGCTCACAAGAAGACCATCCTGGCCTGCAAGTCCTGGGGCATGAACACCTCCTACGGTCTGGCTGGAGCCTTTCGTGGCGCTCTGGAGGCCGGGAAGACCGCAGGCGAGGCGGAGCAGGCCGAGGTTGAGATGTTGCAGTTTGTCTACCGCGAGCCATCGGCGGCCCAGGCTCACCTGATGGATACCCACAACCTGGGTGGGCATGGGCCTCACAGCTCCTTCGATGTGCGCAAGTACATGGCGCAGTACAAGGAGAAAGTGAAGCCGTACATCAAGGCAGCGCTCGATGCGGGCGTGCACATGGCCAACATCACGGCTGTGCCGGCCTACTGCGTGGGTGACGTCGGACACCACATCGCCCAGTCTGCCTACAACATGTTCAAGGACGACATGGTCTTCGGCATCTACGAGGCCGTGATGGACGTCTTCGAGAACACCATGCGGCGCGGTTTGGAGCAGAATGCCTACAAGAACGAGTACGACGTGCTGGCGGTGGCCACCGGCGCGCCGGCCTGCGCGACGGCCTACATCTTGTGGCTGGATAGCTTCACCGTGCCCATGGTCGTGGACCTGCTCACCAAGCGCTTCTACAACTACGCGGCCATGAACCCCAAGCGTGGTGAGGCAGACGAGCTGCACAACGTAGACTTCATTGACGTGCTGCTCCGAGGTGAGTCCATCCTCGACATCAAGCCCATCGGTGCTGGCGGGAAGATCAAGGGCATCAAGGTGGACCTCAGCCCCATTGACAACCACCCGGTGGTCATGAACCCGCAACGCTACACGTATCCGGCCTGCGCCATCACCCAGCGCTTCGCGGCTCTGATGAGCCTGGCCGACTTCCCCTGCTATCTGACCCCTGAGTGCACCACGGCGACGTTGATGACCAACGCCATCGCCTTGAATCCGGGCATCCCAGGTGCGCCGGTTCGGGCCTGCAAGCACTGTGCTGTCACCAGCCTGATCAAGCGCAACGTGCCGCTGGCGAAGGGTTGGGGCGCGGGACCGCAGGGCTACTGCGAGTGGGCTGTGGCGGTGTAAGTCATCGGGAGTGACCCGCATAAGCTCTGCGACCTCATCGTTGGCGAAGCATGACAGTTAGCTTCGCTGCCGATTAGCGTGCTTAGTAAGAAAAGAGCTCTGGGAGATCAAAATGACAGCTATTCTCCCTGAGCTCTTTCTAGTGGTGGCTACACGGATGGTGCCCCACGGGTAGTAGCGCTGAGTCGCCCAGGTGTCGTTGCTGGTGTTGTAGGCCACGCTAGTACTTCCCAGGTGGTCGCCGAACAGGTAGTACAAGGTGTCTGACTGCCCCGTCG
>CAZQDO010000716.1:0-2036 GCA_964592085.1 uncultured Anaerolineae bacterium
CCCTTGTGCCCCTCCAGAGCCTCAATCACTTCCTCCAGCCGCCTCACCGTCTCCATCGAGTGACCGAACACATTCAGGTAATGGGGCGCCGATTGCTCCACGCCCTTCAGCGTCTCCAGCTCAGGGATGATGGTAGTCAGGAGGCCAAGCTCGTCCAGGTAGCGCAAGCTTCGCGCTGCCCCCGACAGAGCCAGGATCTTAACCAGTTCATCACGCACCCTTTCGGCAGAGACATTGACGATCAAATGAACAGCTCGACGGAGCAGTTCCTCCGTCCCCTGCTCAATACTGGCCTCCATCTCAGCAGCGATCCGCACCGCCCTCAAAGTGCGCAGGGGATCAGCCTGAAAAGCCATCTCAGAAACAGCACGCACCAGGCCAAGCTCCAGGTCGCGCTGTCCGCCATAGGGATCTATGACGTGAGACTCAGCGTCCGTCAGAGCAACGGCCATGGCGTTGACAGTGAAATCCCGCCTGGAGAGATCTGCGATTATGTCATCACCTTGCAGTCGGGCAAAATCAATGAAAAGGCGATGGTCGTCTTCTCCTCTGGTCACTACACGCCCTGTGCAGCGATCTTCGTCCAGAAGCACGAAGGCGCCCCCCATGCGATCAGCCACGCGGCGAGCCAGCCTCACGGCATCGCCCGCCACCGCGAAGTCAAAATCGTGGCTGGAGCGCCCCAGCAGCCAGTCCCGCACACAGCCGCCCACCAGATAGCCCTCGACGGAGCGTTCCCGTAGGAAGGCGCAGACTTGTTCTACAATTGACCCCTCAGGGATGAGTTCATTCATCTGCTACTCGCTGAAGCTCAGGCTCTCCCTCGCTGGACACGAAAATAACCACCGGCTCCTCTCTGGGCCGATTGCGCTTAGCCAGGCGGCGGGCTTCCTCAGGAGTGAAGCCAACTCCTGCCACCTGCCCTCGCACGATGGCGATCCATCGCCCGGCATAGGGAGCCAAATCCAAACCATCGGTCAAAGCAGCCACTCAAACCAACTCCATAGCAATTGCCTGTAATGATAAGCTAAAGCAGAAGTTTTGTCAAGGGAAACCAAAGCAGCCCAAAGTGGCGCTACCCTGTCCAGCACGATTTGCATGGAGGTGAGATTCGTGTATAATCCAGGTGGAGCAAACATGACCTCAGACATCGAAGCGATCATCTTTGACTTTGGCGGAGTGATGGTGAACTTTAGCCAGATGGACTCGCTCAGGGAACAGGAGTCCCGGCTGGAATTGCAGCCTGGCAGCCTGGCCGAGATCCTATGGGAATCACCCGACTGGCGGCTGGCCGAAGTGGGGGCCATCACCGACGAGGAATACTGGCGGCGGACCGGCTCACGGCTGGGCTTTCACACGCCGGAGGCAATCCGTGACTTTGTACAAGCGCTGTTCCGCGACGCCAAGACGGACCAGCAGATGGCAGACCTGGTGCGGCGGCTGCGGAGCCGGTATCGTATGGCGCTGCTGAGCAATGCCAGCGACATCCTCCCCCAGGTGTTGCGTGAACGCTACGGCCTGGATGGGCTGTTCGACGTGGAGGTGATCTCAGCGCTGGTGGGCCTGGCCAAGCCCGACCCGGCCATCTACCGGATGGCGCTCGAACGGCTTGCCACGCTCCCTGAGGCGACGGTTTTTGTGGACGACTACGAGCCGAACGTGGCGGCTGCGGCAGCGCTAGGCATCCGAGCCATCCACTTTGTCGGGTACGGGGCGCTGATTCTGGCGCTGCAGAAACAGGGGGTGATGCTGCCCCCGAACACTACATCGAATTGAGAAAGGCACGAATCTCTCGCTGCTAATTCACCGTATTCAAAATCCGTTGTAGTCTTCCGCCAGACTGAACAATACTTTTGAAAAGGAGTCAACCCATGTCCAACGAAACAACCGAAGCTGTACGCAGTGCCATTGAGGATCGAGCCACGTATCTCTATTTCCTGCTCAAGGAGATGGAGGCAGCCGTTGGCCCGGAAGAGGCGGAACGCCTGGCCAGCCAGGCTGTCTACCGCTACGGCCAGACCAAAGGCCAGCGAATG
>CAZQDO010000717.1:0-2036 GCA_964592085.1 uncultured Anaerolineae bacterium
GGGGACGCTCTTGCCAACGGGTTCAGAGGTCAACTTGGTCATCCTAAACGCCTCCTTCCTCTGCTGCCACCTGCACAGCTTCAATGATGCGCAGATAGCCCGTACAGCGGCACAGATTACCGACCAGCGCTCCCTTTATCTCCTCCTCAGTCGGGTGCGGATTGCGCTCCAACAGCGCGTGAGCAGACATCAGCACCCCCGACGTACAGAAGCCGCACTGAACGGCGTTGTGCTCTACAAAGGCTTGCTGCAAGCGCGTCAACTGTTCGCCGTCCGCCAGCCCCTCGACTGTGACCACCTCGGCCCCGTCGGCCTCCGCCGCCAGCACCATGCAGGAGTTGACTGGCTCGCCGTTCATCAACACCGTACAGGCTCCGCATTCCCCAGCTTCGCAGCCGTTCTTGGTGCCGGTCAGCGCCAGCTTCTCCCGCAGCATCCGCAGCAGCGTCATGTTCGAGGGCACGTCCAGATACTCCTTGGAGCCGTTCACAGTCACAGAAACAGAATGATTCGCCATATCGCTCCTTACGTTTGACGTTTCACGTTTTAGTTCCGTAGCTGTTCCCACACCTCTCGCAAACCCCGCAACGTAAGGTTCCGCACCATCGCCCTTCGATAGGCGGCGCTGGCGCGCACGTCGTCAATGGGGCTCGCAGCGTCCATGGCCTTTTCGGCTGCTAAGGCGAAGGTCTCTTCTCCCGGCGGATTGGCTGCCAATACTCCCTCTGCTCCCTGCGCCCTCAGTGGCACCGGCGCAACCGAGGCCAGGCCGATGCGGAAGTGATAGGACAAGTTGGCAACTTGTCCTACGGGGCCATCGGGGAAACCAAAGACGGCCACGCCAGCGATGGCCAGGTCACCGGCCTTGTTGCGGCCCAGCTTGAGGTATCTCCCCACGCTGCCGGCTGGGGGCACCGGGAAACGAACAGCCGTCATCAGCTCATCTGCCTGCATCGCCGTCGCGCCTGGACCCAGGAAGAACTCATCGGCTGGCACTTCCCGCTCTCCACTGGGCCCGTAGAGAACGATCCGCCCTTCCAGCGCCAACACCGCCGGAGCGGTGTCTGCGGCGGGGGAACCGTTGCACAGGTTGCCGCCCAGGGTGGCGCGGTTGCGCAGTTGGTACGAAGCCACGGAGTTGGCGGCTTCCGCCAGCAGCGGGTAGTGGGCCTGCACGTCTGGGTGGTGGGCAACCTCGTTCATTGTGGTTGCCGCGCCTATGGTCAACCCTGCCTGCTCGTCGTAGATGATGTCCCTCATGCCAGGCAGGTGCTTGACGTCCACCACGATCTGGGGGCGAATGAATCCATCGCGCATGCGCACGAAGAGGTCGGTGCCACCCATCAGCAGGCGCGCTGTCTCGCCGTGTTCCTCCAAGAGGACAATCACTTCGTCCGGCGTGTGTGCCCGTACATAGTCGAAGCTGGGAAGACCAGGTCTTGCTGTCACGATACGAACCTCCTTCTTCGGGACAATCTCTCCCCTCAGTGTGGTCGGGTTGACCGTGCCCAAATATAACACCGAATCTTGAGGGTTTACCGAATTGGCCTTGTGGATTCGGTGAATCCCCTGGATTCGTTGTCATCTTTGCCTAAAAGAAACGATTGTACGTATCCCCAGATTAAGTCTAAGTGTCCATTGAGGTTGTGATCCGATTCCACTTCGATCAGACGAACGATATCGGGGAAATCAGTCGCATACGCTCGGCTGGGTTCAATCGGCACCGTTTTATCGTTGTAGCCATGGATAATGAGGATAGGCACGGCAGGTGCAACACGCTCAAGATAGCGAAGCCCATCTACCTGAAGGTCATACCTGATGGGAACCTCTTTCCCAAATGCCCTGTGGAAGAATGGCGCAGCGCCAGTCTTTTTCCACTGTTCAAGTTCCTTCTCGGAAAGTCCCCACGACAGCCAGGTCAAACCGGGAGCCAGGAGAAGCATTTTCTCCACCCCGCCGAACCGGTGTGCATAATGCAAGGCGATCAATCCGCCATAGGAACTGCCAATGATGCTGACGTTTCCCAGGTGATGATC
>CAZQDO010000718.1:0-2026 GCA_964592085.1 uncultured Anaerolineae bacterium
ATCGAATTTGAGGTGTTGAACAAGCTATTTACGAACCTGCGGGAGGGTAGGCTGAGTAGATACTGAGAAAGACTCTCGATACAAGAAAAAACATACATGCCAAGAATCAGAAGCCAGGCTCCTCCGAAGCCTGGCTTCAACTGTTCAGTAGGGCCAAGATTTCCAGCAGAGGCGGCTCCCATGCCGCCGGTCCGCGGGCGTGGGAGCCGCCTCTGCTGCTCAGAATTTGGATCTACTGAGAATGACGGTTTGGGGCGGGTTTGAATATAAATACAATTGCCCTGATGGGAGCCGCCTCTGCTGGGTTTCGCACCAGAAACCAGGATAGCCTGGTGGCAGGAATGCCTTGCCACAGAGCTGGAGCTACGCCTGCGTGTGGGCAGGCGCGCAAGCTCCCACCTTGCCTGCAAATGGCTTTTCGATTACAATATGAGTGATCAAAGTGGGGAGGTTTCATCCTGGACGAGAACAAGCTGGCTCACTATGGTGAGAAGCACATCGAGCTCACCGCCCCGACTCTCACTATCGAGCGCATCCGCGTCGCAATGCGTGGTCCGCGGCCCGGCCTCCAGGCACAACTCACCATGGCTCCGCAGCCACGCCCCTTCAGCCCGCCTGCTGGCGTCGAGCCTCGTCGGGCCGGGGTGCTGCTGCTCCTTTACCCCATCCACGGCCTGCTCCACCTGGTGCTGACCGTGCGCACGTCCGACCTGAATCACCACAGCGGTCAGATTTCGCTGCCTGGCGGCGGGTGGGAGGAAGGGGATGCTTCGCTCCAGGAGACCGCGCTGCGCGAGGCTCACGAGGAGATCGGGATCGCTACCGACAGGCTGGAGCTTCTCGGTTCCCTCACGACCCTTTACGTGCCACCCAGCAACAACATCGTTCACCCCTTCGTTGCTTACGCCCCCCAGCGCCCCGCCTTCCATCCCGATCCCAAAGAGGTGGCCGAGTTATTGCACGTGCCACTGCACCTGCTGCTGAACCCGGCGACGCGGCGCGAGGAGGACTGGATGTGGCACGGTGCCCCCTTGCACGTGCCACTCTATGCTGTGGGCGAGCACAAGGTGTGGGGGGCTACGGCTATCATCTTGGCAGAATTTGTGGCGATGCTTGAAGTGAAACGTCAAACGTCAAATGTCAGGAGGTTCACTTTTGAGACTGATTCGATATCTGAGGAATGACCAACCGTACTACGGCCTGGCCGAGGGAGAAGCCGTCTACGCCGTTGCGGGGTCCATCTTCGGCGAGTTCCGCCGGGCGGAGAAGGTGGCCGCGTTGACTGAGGTTAGACTCCTGGCTCCCTGTCAGCCCACCAAGATCCTGGCCATTGGCCTCAACTATCGCACCCATGCCGCCGAGGCCGGCTACGACGTGCCACCGGAGCCGCTCGTTTTCTCAAAGCCGCCATCTTCCGTCATCGGCCCCCTCGACCCTATCGTCTATCCCGTCCTCTCACAGCGCGTGGACTACGAGGGTGAGTTGACCGTGGTCATCGGAAAGCGGGCCAGAAACGTGCCCCCGGAGAAGGCGCACGATTTCATCCTGGGCTACACGTGCGGCAACGATGTCACGGCTCGCGATCTGCAGCAGCGGGATGACCAATGGACCCGGGCCAAGGGATTCGACACCTTCTGTCCCCTGGGCCCCTACATCGTCACCGACACTTCGACTGGGCTCAGTGCAGGCCTGGACCCCGCGTGTCTGGCTGTCCGGAGCAGGGTAAACGGCGAGATCCGCCAGGACGGCTCCACCGCCGACATGGTCTTCGGCGTGGCTGATCTGGTCGCCTACATCTCGCAGGTCATGACCCTGGAGCCTGGTGATGTGGTCCTCACCGGCACGCCATCCGGCGTGGGGCCTCTGCAACCCGGCGATGTGGTGGAGGTGGAGATCAAGGGAATCGGAACCCTGCGCAACCCGGTGGTAAGCCAGGGGTAAACTGTTCAAGCCCAGGCCCCCACCCCCAGCCCCCATATGCGTCAACTTAACCTATCAGCCGAGTCTCAACACATAGTTGACACTT
>CAZQDO010000719.1:0-2024 GCA_964592085.1 uncultured Anaerolineae bacterium
CCCTCGTTGGTGTAGGTCCGGAGGGGGCCGAACTCCCAACCCAGGAGCATGTCCAGGTCGTCGTCCTCGTCCAGGTCGGCAAAGGCGGGCGCCAGGCCGCCGCCCTCCTCGTAGATGTTGGCGTATTGGTGAGTCACCAGGGTCCAGGTAGGAGCGGTCGGGGTGCCATCGTTGCGCCAATGGCTGATGTCGCCCCAGGAGCCGACGAAGAAATCGAGGTCGCCATCGTCGTCCACGTCGGCCAGGGCCGGCAACGCCAGCCAGCCAACACTGGATCCCAGGTAGTCGTCGGTCACGAACATCCAGACGGCCTCTTCGCGCGTGCCGATGTTGCGGTAGAAGACCACGTAGCCATCGCTGTTGCCGATGAAGAGGTCGTAGTCGCCATCGGCGTCTATGTCGGCGAAGGCTGGCACGGCGTCCCAGCCCGCGTTGATGTCGGCGTACTCGTCGGTCACGAAGCGCCAGGCCGCCGTGGTCGGCGTGCCGATGTTGCGGAAGAAAGTGATGGTTCCGTCGCCGGTGCCGGCCAGCAGGTCCTGATCTCCATCGTAGTCAATGTCCACGAAGGCCGGCGAGACCCACCAACTGATGTCCATGTTCTCCCAGTGGTCGGTCACAAACGTCCAATGGGGAAGGTCAACCATTGCTCCAAGGGGATTGTGGGCAACTGCTGGTTGCCTTAGCCCCCGCTCTTGGCCTGGATCTGGCGATCCAGGCTGAGCAAGAGTAGATTTGCTGATTTGTAGATTCGCTGATTTGTACGTTTCTAGTCCATCATTGCGGTAGTGGAAGATATGGCCCTTGTGATCGCCCACGAAGAGATCCAGGTCACTGTCGTTGTCCAGATCGGCCAGGGCCGGCTTAGTCCAGTGAATCCCACCGGCGTAGAGCCCCGACTCCAGGGTCCCGTTCAGCGTACCGCTTATGACGCGCCGCATGGTATCCTCGACCACGATCTCGCCCGATGCCGTCCACATAGCCACGCCCGCCCACGGATTGACAATGCCTGAAGCGGCGAGAGGCCAGGGCTCCCCTGCGGTCCCCTGAGTTTCTGCCCTGGGGGAACTCAGAGGAATTCGGAGGAACTCGGGGGAACTCCGGGCTTGGACACTTGACACTGGGACCTGAAGCGTCGTAGACGCCAGCGGGTCCAGGCTGGAGGCGCTGATGGGACCGAAATCCTCCTCGTAAGGCTCGGCGTGCTGGAGGAAATAGTTGACGTACACGTGGGAGGGATCCTGCTTGACGACGATGTACGAGCCGGGCGGGCCGTAGGCCGTGGCGGAGAAGCTGCCATCCTCCCCGGCCATGGTGCTGATCCAGCGGCCGGAGGTCATGTGGGCGATGACGACGGCGGCGAAGGGCGTTACGGCACCCGGCGCGCCGGTCACGCTCAGGTAGCCCTCGGCGTCGGGCGTGCCCAGAGTGATGAGGGTAGCATTGGGAGGCTCAATGCCCGGCAGCGGCTCAGAGGTCACGTTGAGGACAAAGTCGTAGTTCTCCACGTCGCCATAGCGCAGGTCCACCCTGGCCCGCGTGGGATAGTAGGGGCGAGGCGTATCGTACACGATGATGCTATAAACGTCCGCAGGGAGCACCGTCTGGAAGGTGCCGTCGCGCCAGTTGGTCCAGAAGAAGAAGCTCTCGTTATCCGGCGGTGGGTTGGTGAGGGCGGTGATCTCCCCGGACCACGGCAGGTAGACGCTGGCCCCCTCAGGCGACTGAACCTCGCCAGTGAAAAGGTTGCCCTCCACCAGATCGAAGTCCAGGGTGGTGTTGCTATTGAAAGGCCCTTCTTCGTAGACCATCCTCTGAGCCAGGCGGGTTTCCACCGGCGGCTCAAGATAGAGACGCAGCCAGGTCGGGCCGCTGACCTGGACGCTGTAGAACCCGTTGCCGTCGGTGGTGTCGTCATTCCACTCGTACTCACTGCTCACGCCTACCCAGACATCGGGGACGGGGAGGCCGTCGGGGTCGCGGATGGTCCCAGAAATGGTGAAGGTAGCTGTATTGGATATGGG
>CAZQDO010000720.1:0-2023 GCA_964592085.1 uncultured Anaerolineae bacterium
ATTCTACGTAGACCACCCCGTCAACGTCACGTACTGCGTTTTCGATAGGGATGGTCATCTGTTCCAATATCTCTTCTGGCGTTGCGCCCTGGTACATGGCCAACACAACGCTTTGCGGGAGCTCGATCGGTGGAATGAACTCCTGGCTGAACTGAGTAAGCGCGAAGACTCCGGCTGCCAGGAGTAGCACGGAGAGCGTAATGGTCACCCAACGAAGGCGAAGCGAAACGCGGGTGATCTTGTCGAAGAAGTTCTTTAGCATTTGGTTCCTTTCTGATTGTTTTTGGTGTTGAGTAGGGGCGAGGTTATCTCACCCCTTGGGCAGGGAAACGCTGCCCCTGCGAAGCGTCTTTCTTTAGGCAGCTTGTCCCTTGAACTGGCTCATGTACAGATTCTGGTAGAACCCACGCTGGGCCAGCAACTCGTCGTGGGTGCCGCGCTCGATGATACGACCGCCGTTGATGACCAGGATGTTGTCGGCTTCTCGGATGGTGCTGAGGCGGTGGGCGATGACGAAGCTGGTGCGCCCCTCCATCAGGCGCAGCATGGCCTCCTGGATGTTCTTTTCCGTGCGGGTGTCCACGCTGCTGGTCGCCTCGTCCAGAATGAGGATGCCCGGATCGGCGAGGATGGCACGGGCGATGGCCAACAACTGCCGCTGCCCCTGGCTCAGGTTGCTGCCTCGCTCCGAAAGCTCGGTCTGATAGCCCTGCGGCAGGCGATGGATGAACTGGTCGGCGTTAGCGAGCCTGGCCGCGGCGACGACCTCTTCGTCCGTGGCGTCGAGCCGCCCGTAGCGGATGTTCTCCATCACCGACTCTGAGAACAGGAAGGTGTCCTGTAGCACGATGCCCAGTTGGCGGCGCAGGTCGGCCTTGTTCACCTGGCGGATGTCTTTACCGTCCACGGTGATCTGGCCGCTGTTGATGTCATAGAACCGCGTCAACAGGTTGACGATGGTCGTCTTGCCGGCCCCCGTCGGGCCGACCAGGGCGATGGTCCGCCCAGGCTCGGCGTGAAAAGCGACCTGCTTGAGCACGGGCACGCCAGGCTCGTAGCCGAAGCAGACGTCCTCGAAAACCACATCGCCTGTGACCTGCTCGAGCGGCTGGGCATCCTGCGCGTCGGCCAGCTCTGGCACCTCATCCAGAATCTCAAAGACGCGCTCCGCGCCCGCGATGGCTCCCTGAATTTGGGCATACAGTTGAGCGATTTGGTTCAACGGTCGCCCAAACTCCCGGGCATAGTTGATGAAGCTGGCGATGGTGCCTACGGTCGCCAATCCCCGCAACGCCATCCAGCCGCCGGCACCTGCGATGATGGCGAATCCCAGATTGTTGATCAAGTTCATCATCGGCCCCATGAACCCGGAGAATATCTCAGCTCTTGTCGCCGCGCGTTGCAACTTGCGGTTGGAGACGTCGAACGTAGCAATAGTCGCTTGCTCGCGCACGTAGGCCTTGACCACGCGCTGCCCGGTGATCGTCTCCTCAATGATGCCATTCATCTCGCCCAACGTCTCTTGCTGTTCACGGAATCCCTGGCGCGTCTGCCTGGCCATTGCGCCGCTCAAAAAGACCATCAGTGGGGCCGTGACCAGACTGACCAGGGCCAGTCGCCAGTTGATCAGGCACATCACCACCACCACTCCGACGACGCTCAAGACACTGGAGATGAACCGGGTCACGCCCTGGTTCAACACGTTACTAATGTTCTCCACGTCATTCGACAAACGGCTCATCAACTCGCCGCGGGGGCGCTGGTCGAAGAATCGCAGGGATAGCGTTTGCAGCTTGGCAAAGAGATCGTTGCGGATGTCGCGCACGGTGCGTTGAGCTACACTTGCCATCATATAGAGCTGCAGCCAGGTGGCGAGCGACGCCGTTCCATAAGCGCCGATCATCAGCAGCGCGGTGCGGGCCAGACCTGGCAAATCGCCTTCCAGGATGTACGTGTCTATAGCGATCCCCATCAAGTAGGGACCCAGCAATGACATTCCCGACGAGAGGGCGACCAACGCAAC
>CAZQDO010000721.1:0-2022 GCA_964592085.1 uncultured Anaerolineae bacterium
ACGCGAGCAAATCGTGGATCAGCGCGGACGCATTGAAGTAAAAGCCAGCGACCTGGAGGGACGCGGGGCCCAGCACCCACTCTATCGTGTGGCCTATGTGATGGCCAAAACCCACGACGCCATAGACTGGTTCAATGGGGCACCTCTGGGCACTACCCACGGCAAAGCCTATCGGCTACACAGCTATCACATATTCCCCACCTCCATCTTGTACCGAAGCGGTTTCGATTCCGACAATCATCTTCATCGTAAACTCGTCAACGAGATTGCTAATCGAGCTTTCCTCACGACGGATACCAACCTCGGTCTAGCCAGCACCCTCCCAGAGAACTATTTCCCCCAGGTGGAAGAAAAATACCCTGGCGCACTGACCAAGCAATTCATCCCGATGAACCCTGAGCTGTGGCGGGTAGACAGGTATCTTGATTTCCTCCAGGCCCGGCGCGAATTGATTGCTTGCAAGATAAATGAATACATGAGCGCTCTCATTGCTGAGCCGGAAGTGATGCACGAGCGATCGATCCCCGAGTTGATCACGCTAGGCGAGAGTGCAACCCTGGAGTTCAAGAGCACCCTGCACTGGGATGTGATCCAAAACCGGGTCAACAAAGACTTGCGTTTCTCTGTACTCAAGACCGTTGCCGCCTTCCTCAATTCCGCCGGCGGGACGCTAATCATTGGCGTGGAGGACAACGGCGCTGTCTTCGGCCTAAGTCGAGACCTGAAGACCATAAAGGGACAGTCGCTGGACGGATATGAACAACTTCTCAGCAGCCTGATCAGCGATCATATTGGCCCAGAATTTGCTCCCTTTATCAAAATCCGCTTCGAACAGCTAAATGGCGAAAGTGTCTGTGCAGTAGACGTAGAACAGGCTCCTGAGCCAGCTTTTATGGAGGGATCGAGGGGTACGGAGTTCTTCATTCGGCACAGCAATACCACCCGCGCCCTTGACCCTGAAGAAACACACCGCTACATTCAAATGAATTGGGAGAGCAGTTGATTTTGCACTAAAACCGGAGAAACCCATCTATGCCCATCGACTACAGCCAACTAAGGACCCGCCTGTGGCGCGCCGCCGACGAACTGCGCGCCAACTCCCGCTTGCGCTCCCACGAATATTCCGTGCCCGTGCTGGGCCTCATCTTCCTGCGCTACGCCGATTACAAGTTCGGCCAGGCCCAGGCCAAGCTGGAGGGCGTCCAGACCTCACGCCGGCGGACCATCGGCCCCGCCGACTACGTCGCCCAAGGAGTCGTCTACCTGCGGCCCGAGGCCCGCTTCGGGACCCTGGTCGAGCTGCCCGAAGGCGAGAACATCGGCGCCCGCATCAACCAGGCTATGAAGGACATCGAAGAGGACAACCCCAGGCTCAAGGACGTGCTACCCAAGACCTACAACCGCCTGGAAAACCCCACCCTGGTCACCCTGCTCAAGAACTTCAACTCCATCCCTATGGACATCGAGGGCGACGTCTTCGGCAAGATCTACGAGTACTTCCTGGGCCAGTTCGCCAAGGCCGAGGGGCAGCGCGGTGGCGAGTTCTTCACGCCCACCTCCATCGTCAAGCTCATCGTGGAGGTCATCGAGCCCTACCACGGCCGAATCTACGATCCCGCGTGTGGCAGCGGCGGTATGTTCGTGCAAAGCGCCGACTTCGTCACCCGCCACCAGCGCAGCCCGCACGCCGAGATCAGCATCTTTGGTCAGGAGAAGACGGCGGCCACGGTGCGCCTGAACCAGATGAACCTGGCCGTGCACGGCCTGGAGGGCGACATCCGCCAGGCCAACACCTATTACGAAGACCTGCACACCAGCCCGGGCCGCTTCGACTTCGTCATGGCCAATCCCCCCTTTAACGTCAACAACGTGGACAAGGAGCGCCTCAAGGACGACCCGCGCTTCCCCTTTGGCCTGCCGCGGCCCGACAACGCCAACTACCTGTGGATCCAGATCTTCTACAGCGCGCTGAACCAGGGCGGCCGGGCCGGCTTTGTCATGGCCAACTCGGCGGCCGACGCG
>CAZQDO010000722.1:0-2001 GCA_964592085.1 uncultured Anaerolineae bacterium
CTAGACGACGTTGCTTTTGCTGAAGGCATGCTCTCGATCATCAACGCCAAGATGGCCGACGCCATGCGCACCATCACTATTGAGCAGGGCATTGACCCCCGCGACTTCTCGCTGGTGGCCTTTGGCGGCGCTGGCCCCATGCACGCGGTCTGGCTAGCCGAGGAACTGGAGATCAGCGAAGTCATCTCTCCCTGGACCCCTGGCACGTTCTCGGCCTGGGGGATGCTCCAGACAGACTTACGCCACGACCTGACGCGCAACTTCTATCACCCGCTGGACGGTATGGATCCGAAAGAGGTTGGGCAGGTTTACGAAGAGTTACAAGAGGAAGGAATGGCTGCGTTGCGCGAAGAAGGCTTCGAGCCCGAAAATATGTACCTTGAACGTTCGACCGATATGCGCTACGTCGGCCAGGAATACTCGGTAAACGTACGGGTTGGGGACAAGATTGATCTGGGAGAGATTGACGCGTCGTTCCACACTGCTCACGCCACACGCTACGGACACTCGACGCCCGGCGACCCGGTGGAGTTTGTGAACCTGCGGCTGGCCGCCCTGGGCCGCCTGGCGAAGGGGGACGCATACTTTGAGATGGCGAAGGAAGAGGGGAACCCGCTCATCGGCACACGGGATGCCATCTTCGACGGAAAGCCCTACGAGACCCCTGTCCTGTGGCGCAATCGGATCGAGAAAGGAGCGCAGTTCAAAGGCCCCCTGATCGTTGAGGAGGACAGTGCTACCACGATCGTTCCCCCTGGTTATCAGGCTCGCGTAGACGACCTTGGCAACATCATCATCAAGGGAGAGTGACTGCTCACCCTCCTGCAGGTTTGGAGGCAACTCTTCAGTGGAAAGCGCGTTCTGATACCCGATCTAATCTGTAGCTCAACCAATTTCCGAACCTGCGGGAGGGTAGGCTTTATCAGGCTCGCGTGGACGACCTTGGCAACATCTTATCAAGGTGGAGAGAGCATCAGTGTAAATCTACGCTCTGAGCCCCGTCCCCGGGGCGGCCCGGGGACGGGCCTTTGAGCCTTAAGTTGACACCAATGGTGGAGAAAACATGATGACAAAAGTTGACCCCATTACCACGGAAATCATTCGCAACGCCTTCGTCTCCATTGCCCAGGACATGAACGCCGCGCTGTTCCGTAGCGCCTACACGCCCGTTATCTACGAGGGCAGAGATTGCGCGGTGGCCCTGCTGGACGAGAACGGAGACGTTTTGGCGCAGGCCGTGGGCGTGCCACTCTTCCTGGGTAATCTGGAAGTCTGTGTCAAGCTCACCGCCGAATTGCACGGCTGGGACGCCTTCCGGCCCGGTGACATTTTCTACATGAACGATTCCTACATGCAGGGCACCCACCTGAACGATGCTACCATCTTTGCCCCGATCTTCTGGCAAGGTAAACGGGTGGGTTTCTCGGCCAGCCGCGCCCACTGGCTGGACGTAGGAGGAAAGGATCCGAGCCAGACGACAGATTCTTTTGAGATTTACCAGGAAGGCATGCGCTGGCCTCCCACCCGTATCTATCAAAACGGCGAACCGCGCCAGGACATCATGGAGGTCTTGAGGAGCAACAGCCGTTTTGGTCACTTGCTCATCGGGGACCTCAACGCTCAGGTGGCCGCGATGCGTACCGGGGAAGCGCGGTTTCATTCCATATTAAATCGTTTCGGCCACGAAACCGTACTCGCGGCGCGCGACGAGATCTTTCGCCAATCGGAGCAGCTGGAGCGCGAGGCCGTCGCTGCCATCCCGGACGGCACCTACACAGCCAGCGGTTTCCTCGATGACGATGGTCTTGGAAACGGCCCTGTACCGATCAAGATACGGGTGGACGTAGCGGGTGACCAGATGACCGTTGACCTGGAGGGTTCGTCGGCTATGACGCGCGGTCCAATCAACGCCGGCTTTGCCCAGACCACCTCGGCTTGCCGCATGGCGTTCAAAATGCTCATTCATCCTGAACGCCCGGTTGACGGTGGGGCGTTCAAGAC
>CAZQDO010000723.1:0-2000 GCA_964592085.1 uncultured Anaerolineae bacterium
AGTTAGACCTCATCGAAGAGCGCTACGAAGAACTGAATAGGCTGATGGCTGATCCTGAGGTAGCCACCAATCCCGATCTGCTGAGGGAATACGCTCAGGAACAGGCTGAGATCGCAGACTTGGTCAGCAAGTATCGCCAGTACACGGCCAACGTCAGCGAGTTGAGCGAGACCAGGACTTTGCTGGAGGGCGAGGAAAGCGAAGAGATGCTGAATCTGGTCCAGGAGGAGATCGAAAGGCTCGAAGGGCAGAATGAGGCTCTTTTGGAAGACCTGAAGATGATGCTCCTGCCGAAGGATGCCATGGATGAGCGGGACGTGATCATGGAGATCCGAGCCGGCACGGGTGGTGACGAGGCGGGCCTGTTCGCAGCCGATCTCTATCGCATGTACAGCAAGTATGCCGAGGACCACGGCTGGTCCACCGAACTTCTCAGCTTTCACGAGACCGGCATAGGCGGCTTCAAAGAGGTCATCTTTGCTGTCAAGGGCAGGGCTAGACTCTCTCCCTACTCCCAACTGAAGTACGAGAGCGGCGTCCATCGGGTGCAGCGGGTGCCCGTCACCGAATCCAGCGGCCGCATTCACACCTCCACCGCAACGGTGGCCGTGCTGCCCGAGGTAGACGAAGTAGAGGTGGAAATAGATCCCAACGACCTCCGCATAGACTTCTACGGATCCTCCGGGCCAGGGGGCCAGCACATGCAGAAAAGCTCGACTGCCGTGCGCATCACCCATCTGCCTACGGGGATAGTCGCCACCTGCGAGAGCCAGCGCTCCCAGCTTCAGAACCGGACGCGGGCCATGGCCATCCTGCGAGCCCGCCTCTATGAGATAGAGGCACAGAAGCAGCACGAGCAATTGGACGAAAGACGCCGCTCCCAGGTGGGCACAGGGGAGCGAGCGGAGAAGATCCGCACCTACAACTTCCCCCAGAACCGGGTGACCGATCATCGCATCGGCCTCAGCAGTCATCGCCTGGAGGACGTGCTGGAGGGTAGGATAGACCAATTCATCGAGGAGCTGGCTGCTGCTGAACAAGTAGAGAAGCTGAAGAGAGCGGGATTAAGCCAAAGTGAGGAGTGAAGCAACTTTGCGAGAAGCCCTTCGGTGGGGAGAACAGACCCTAGGCAAAAGCTCTCTCGACAGCCCTCGCCTTGACGCCGAGATCCTGTTGACCCATACCCTGGGAATCACCAGAGCTCAACTCCATGCCCACCCCCAAGGCCAGTTAAGCTCCGCTGAGTTAGCCAACTATCGCCGGTTGATCGAGCGACACGCACGACGCGAGCCTGTGGCCTACATCGTCGGCCACCAGGAATTCTACGGGCTCGATCTTTTTGTTGACAGCAGGGTGCTGATCCCCCGGCCAGAGACGGAACTGCTGGTCGAGAAGGCCATCGCCATCAGCCAGCGGCCATCAGTGGCGGCCGACGTCGGCACGGGCAGCGGAGCCATCGCCATCAGCCTGGCCGTGCACCTGCCTCGCTCCTTGATTTATGCCACCGATGCCTCCTCCGAAGCCCTGGAAGTAGCAGCCTGCAACTGTCGCCGCTACTGCGTGGAAGATCGCGTCCACCTGCTGCAGGGCCATCTGCTGGAACCGCTGCCGGAACCCGTTGACCTCGTCGTCGCCAACCTGCCCTACGTCAGCCAGGCCGAGTGGGCCCAACTGCCGCCAGAGATCAGCCACTGCGAGCCGAGAGAAGCCCTGGATAGCGGCCCCGACGGGCTTGACCTCATTCGTGGCCTGCTGGCCCAGGCGCAGGGGTATCTCAAACCACAAGGGATTGTCCTGTTGGAAATCGGGGCCACCCAGGGTGAGGCGGTGGTCTCTCTAGCCAAGCGCCACTTCCCGACAGCGAGAGTGGAAATCATGCAAGATTACGCTGGGCTGGACAGGGTGGTGATGGTGGAGACATGAGAGGGCTTTCGCAGCGGTATAGTCAACTCAAAGTAAGTGACGGCTCAACTCAAAAGCGTTTCTAGTAAGCGGTGTGT
>CAZQDO010000724.1:0-1991 GCA_964592085.1 uncultured Anaerolineae bacterium
ATTGAGGGGGCGGCGTCAGTGAACTGGTATGTTAGGGAGAGACTAATCGGGGCAGCATGGAATGATACGAAGCTGTACGATGCATTCCATGCGTTGTTATCAGCTTGCAAGCACTCGATCCACAACGGAGGCAAGCTGGTCTTCTTCGGCAACGGCGGAAGCGCCGCGCAAGCCCAGCACCTAGCGGCCGAGCTCGTGGTGCGCTTCCGGCACAATCGCAGGCCCATTCCCGCCATCGCACTTACCGCCGATACCTCGGTACTGACTGCGACAGCTAACGACTATGGCTACAAGGACGTCTTCTCACGCCAAGTCCGGGCACTGTGCAGACCGGGTGATGTCGCCATCGGGCTCACCACGACGGGCACGAGCGTGAACGTGCTCTGGGCCATCGCGTCGGCCAGAAAAGCCGGGGTGACAACCGCCCTGCTATGCGGCCAGGAACGGCGGATGCCGTCTGACCTCATCGCCTTGACGGATTACATGTTGGCCGTGCCTAATAGAGACACAGCCTTGATTCAGGAGATACACCTGATGCTCATCCACATGCTGTGTGAGGAGCTGGAGAAGTCATGGAGGAGCTGAAGAGCAAGCCTTTCAAGCTCCCCCGGGAAAAGGAACGCCCCGCGGGGCCTAGAAACCGGCGGGAGCGGCGCTTGTGGCTGCGCGCTGCGCGCCAGAAAAGGATGCGGGCTCACAGGCGAAAGCACGAGAAGCGGAAGTACTGCGGGAAATAATCCTAAAGTCTGCCACCTCCCCGGCCGATACGGGTACTAGAGGAGGACGAAGCCATGATCAGCAGGACGACACACACAATCAAAGAACTCAGCGAGTTCTTGTTGGCTGAGGGCCCCGACGCAAGGCAAGAGTTCGAGGCAAACCTGCGCGAGCGGTGCCGCGGCGAGCTGGCAGTCATCACCCCAGAAGAGCGCCTCGGCGCGACCCTGAGAGTCCTGGCTGATTGCATAAGAGACTTGCGATAATGGAAGTCCGCGACGACAAGGGCCGCCAAATCAAAGTCGGGTCCCGCGTCTACGTGCGATCCCGACCCAGCCTGGCGCGAGGTGAAGAGCTGCCTGGCTACGGTGGTGAGGTCGAAGCCGTATCCGAGCGCTGCGTTACCATCCGGGAGTATGGCACGTGCCACACGCGCGACGCCAGGCCCACCGACGTGGCCGTTCAGTACGGCAATAGCCGCGCCAGTCTGGACCACGAGGCCATGCTGCAGGCGATCAAGAATAGAGGGTCAAGATGAAGGCAACACCCGAAGAAATCAAGGCAGCCCTGGCCGAGAGGCGTTGGATGCTGCGCACCGATAAGGATGGCATCTCGTTTGGTGGTTTTCAATGGCCTGAAGAACTCGAAACGTGGGTCGAGGACCCCAACTGGACAGACAAAGTTATTTGCGAAGGTGGTGGCTTTTTTGGTCAGGGGCCCGAGCCAGGACAGCACGGATATGCCCATCCCGGCACGCGCATGGTGCTGGCAATCCACGACGGACGTATCAAAAGCGTTGGAGGCAATAAAATTGCCGCACGCCGCGTTGCTTTGATCGCTATTAACACAGAAGCCTTGCAACAGCTATATCTACTTACATCAGGGTGCTGGCCTGGTTCGCTCGACCTCCGAGGCTACGCCCACCCGCTGCCGGAGGGGCTCACCCAGACGGGAGGCTCGCTCTACCTCCAAGGCTACGCCCACCCGCTGCCGGAGGGGCTCACCCAGACGGGAGGCTCGCTCGACCTCCGTGATTATAACCAGCCATTACCGGAGGGGGTCACCCAGGTGGGAGGCTCGCTCGACCTCCGTGACTATGCCTATCCACTGCCGAAGGGGCTCACCCAAGTGGGAGGCTCGCTCGCCCTCCACAACTACGCCCATCCACTGCCGAAGGGGCTCACCCAAGTGGGAGGCTCGCTCGATCTCCATAACTACGCCCACCCACTGCCGAAGGGGCTCACCCAGGTGGGAGGCTCGCTCAACCTCTGCGA
>CAZQDO010000725.1:0-1987 GCA_964592085.1 uncultured Anaerolineae bacterium
CGAACCCTCCGGCCACCTACACCCAGACCAACACGCCCACCTCCACGCCGACGCCGACGAACACCCCGACGCCGACCAACACGCCGACCAACACCCCTACGCCCACACCCACCTTCACACCGACCAGCACGCCCACGTTCACCCCGACGCCGACCAACACGTCCACTCCCACCTCGACGCCGACCCCAACGTCCACTCCCACTCCAACGCCGGTGGTGGTCTGCTACTACTCTGCCCCTGGGGATAGCGTTTACCGTATTGATCCCTCGCTCTTCTCTGGGTATACGACGACATCAGCCGCCGATTCTCCGCTTTTTCACATCACCTCTCCGCCAGCCCCCTCGGGGTGGAATCAACCGGCCTTCGTGCCCGATAGCTCCTGGAAGCCTGGCGTTGAGGTTTGGTGGGATGACTGGACCCTTCCCGCCTGGTCGCCCTTGCCGCCCGACTCCACGCCCATCGGTCTGCAAGCTAATGGGCACCAAGAAGGTCTGAACGGGACCACCTACCTCTATCGGCGTACTCTGACGCTCTCACCGCCTCGATCATGCATGCAAGTGACAGGAGCTTCCCTGGAGATGTGGAGCGACAACAAGACGGAGTGGTGGTGGCAGGGTGCCTCCGTCATGTATAATAAGCAAGGGTATATCGACTCGGTTGAGCTTTTCCCTGCCCATGTCGGATCGTACGGTGGGACTTACCTCCTGGCCATCCAGAACAGTAACGACTACATGTGTCCCACGGAGGATGATGACGATTGTAACCCTCACGGGACGGCCTGGCGTCTCTGTGTCACCTGGAATGTGGCAGGGCCTTGCCAGCGCGTCTACTTGCCTCTTGTCCTGAAGGTGTATCCGTAGAAAGACACGTTGTCGTTGTAGGACAAGTTGCCAACTTGTCCTACCTTGTCCCGCCTTTTTACGCGTACCGGTAGTGGTAAAGAAGTAAGTGATGGCCTCGCGAGTTCGCTGGCTGAGTAGGAGTAGCAACGACGTATCGAAGCCAAGAACGAGCCTGCAAGCGCCGCTCACCCTTGATTTCGATACGCTGGCGCTACTCAATCAGCAGGTTCGCAGCACGCTGCAAAGTATCATCACTTACCATTTAACCACTACCCGCGTACCGTGATATAATAGCCTGTAAACAGACAACAGCGGAGGTAGATACCTTGAGCACAGCTTACGTGTATGATCCCATCTATTTGGAGCACCAAGCCCCGCCGGGCCATCCGGAGAACGAAGAGCGGCTGGTGCGGATTATGGGGCTCCTGGAGAATCGAGGGGTGCTGGAGAGATTGGTTGCGGTGAAGGCGACACCCATCTCCATGGAACGCTTGGCCAGGAACCACAGCCAGCGCTACATTGACACCGTGCGGCAGGTGGCTGAGAGGGGGGGAGAGCACCTGGACCTCGACACCTACCTGAGCGCCCGTTCCTACGAGGCGGCGCTGATGGCCGCCGGAGGACTGGTGAACGCAGTGGGGGCGGTGCTGGAGGGGGAGGTGGATAACGCCTTCGCTCTGGTGAGACCGCCGGGCCACCATGCTGTGGCGTCACAAGGCATGGGCTTTTGCCTCTTCAACAACGTGGCGGTGGCCGCTCGCTATGCTCTGGGGGAGAAGGGGTTGGAGCGGATATTGATCGCTGACTTCGACGTCCACCACGGCAACGGCACCCAGGATGCTTTCTACGATGAATCCCGCGTCCTCTTCTTCTCCACCCATCAGTATCCCCACTACCCCGGCACGGGGCACTGGCGGGAAATCGGACGAGGAGAGGGAGCCGGCTACACGGCCAACGTCCCCCTGCCGGGAGGCGTCGGCGATGAGGGCTTCGAGCGCATCTTCGACGAGTTCCTTTATCCCCTGGCAGAGCGCTATCGCCCTCAGCTCATCCTGGTCTCGGCCGGCTACGACACCCATTGGGCTGATCCTCTGGCCGAGATGCAGCTCTCGATAACCGGTTACGCCCATCTGGCGCGAACGCTG
>CAZQDO010000726.1:0-1957 GCA_964592085.1 uncultured Anaerolineae bacterium
CCAGTACTCCGAGGAGGAGCGGTGGAAGTTGGTCCATTATATCCGCACTATCTTCACGCAGACCGAGGAGCGGCCACCAGAGCCGGAAGAAGGACACGATTTCGAGTATCCTGATTTCTTCAAGACGGCAGCCCGTTTCCCCGAGGACGTGTCCTACGAACGCGGGAAGATGACCTTCCTGGTTCACTGCGCTCACTGCCATGGTCTGGCGGGAGATGGCCAGGGCTGGGATGGTCAGTATCTGAACCCCACACCGGCCGATTTCCACGAGATGGGAGGCAAGCAGATGACCCCTGAAGGCCAGGGTGAGCACCTGGCCAAGGTGACCTTCGGCATACAGGATACTGCCATGCCGCGCTGGGGGGAGTTCCTGCCGGAGGATCAGCGCTGGGATGCCGTCCAATACATCATGGCCACTTTCATGGCGGGTAAGCCCGTTACGTCCAGCGTGTACGGAACCGGGGAAGTACCTGCAGACTTTGTCACGCTGAGCAGTGACGTCTACGTGGCAGAGGGTCACGTCATTTCGGCCACTCACGGTGCTGATCTGTACGGCACCTACTGCTCTACTTGCCACGGGGATAGCGGCCAGGGTAATGGGCCAGGCACGGTCAACAGCCTGAGCGAGGGACCGGCCGCTTTTCCCACCGACATGGGCGAGGCTTACATCTTCTGGCGGACCTGGGAGGGCGTGCCCGACAGTACTATGCCACCCTTCCAATGGCTTCTCTCCGACTCCGAAGTGTGGGACATCACGACCTACCTGAAGAATCTGATCGGCGCGGGTAAGGGAGGTGGACGATGATGCCTTTAGGGATGTGGATGGTTGTTGGCTGGATGGTCCTGGTTGCCCTGACCGGGGTCGCATTCCTCGTGTGGGGCTGGAAAAGTGGCCAGTTTCGCGATATCGAGGAAGCCAAGTACAGGATGTTGGAAGACAAAGAGCCAGAACCCTGGCCCGATCGGAAGGGAGGCTAACGATGACTCAGAATGCGTTGCAAATCTGGCCAGAGATCATGTGGATCGTTGGTGGCGCAGCCGTCCTTTTCCTCTTTGCCGTAACTATTGCCCTGCCACACCGACCCAGTGTCCCCCCAGGCAGCAGTGGCCACCGGGAAGAGGAGGAAGAAGGCGAGCACGAAGTGATCCGCCCCGATGGCTACATTGACAGCTTTGCCAAAGAGATCGAAGAAGCGGGAGGCAGCCTGCCACCGGTGGTCAAGCTCGCACTGGCAGGTGTGTTGCTCTGGTGGTTGATCTACTTGATCGTGAACTGGACACCGAGATAGGGGGCTGACCATGGCGTACATCTATCAGATTGATTTTGACATTCGGCCGGAGCAGATGAGCCAGCTAGAGATCGGCGCTTCACTGGAACGGGTGCTGGGCTACCTGCGCACCTTATTGCCCGGTGAGCCCGGTTTCATCACCGCGCGAGCGATGTATTCCCTGGATCGGGAGGATAAGGTACATCTCGTGTTCCAGAGTGTGTGGGAGACCTGGAAAGACCTGGACGCGCATCGCCAATCGTCTCTGGCTGAGGATAAGGTGCTCACTGAGTTCGAACCACACGTTTCGCTGGAACACCTATCAGTCCGGATCTATCAAGAAGCAGATTGAACGAATCGGTTCAATTCGCATGTGCCCCGACCCCGCCGGCGGGGCCGGGGCACGTGTCATCCTGTTTCAAGGAGAACGCTCTATGAAGAAGTGCGCTATTTCATCCTTTTGCCTCTCGCCATGGGGAGGTGATGCCTCATGAGCGTGTACGCTGCTCTCCTGCTCAGTGGCTTGCTGGGAAGCCTGGGGCACTGCCTGGGCATGTGTGGCCCCCTGGTGATGATGGTGGGTTTACAGTTCAAGAGCAGAGGGTTGGCTGCCTTTCCTCGTCACCTTCTGTATCATGGAGCCCGCATCTCAACCTACGCCTTGCTCGGCGTGGTCGTCGGTGGAATTG
>CAZQDO010000727.1:0-1946 GCA_964592085.1 uncultured Anaerolineae bacterium
CACTATGACCTGATGTATGCCTGCCAGGACGTCTCGGGCTGGCACATCGAGACTGTGGACACTTCAAGCGGTTACTACACCTCCTTGGCCCTGGATGCGAATGGGTATCCGCACATCTCCCACTGGTTCGAGTATGCTTTTAGCAAAGGACTGAGGTACGTCCGCCTGGCCGCTTCTGGCTGGCACATCGAGACGGTGGATGCGGTTTCGACTGACTTGGGTTTTGCCGGTGGGTATACTTCACTGGCCCTGGATGGGAACGGGTATCCCCACATCAGCTACAACGACGGCACCAGGGACGCCAGCCTGAAATACTTCCACTACGATGGCACGACCTGGCAGGTCAAGATAGTGGACAAAGTCGGAAGCTGGTTTTGGGGCGGTGGCAACTCACTGGCCCTGGATGGGAACGGGTATCCCCACATCAGCTACTACGCTGCCTCCACTTACCTTGACCTGAAGTACGCCTACCAAGACGCTTCCGGTTGGCATATCGAGACCATAGACAGCGAGGGGGGTGTTGGCGAGTACACCTCACTGGCCCTGGATGGAGACGGGTATCCCCACATCAGCTACTACGACTCTACCAATGTCAGCCTGAAGTATGCCTACTACCTGCCTCCCAATCAAATCTACCTACCCATCATACTCAAGGAGCAGATAAATGACTGACAGGAACCACGACGTTAAAGACATATCCCTGGCCACCAAGGGCCGATTCAAGGTCGAGTGGGCGGAGCAGGAGATGCCGGTGCTGCGGCTGATCCGCGAGCGCTTCGCCAAAGAGAAACCCCTCAAAGGGATCCGGATCGCCGCCTGCCTCCACGTGACTTCAGAGACGGCGAACCTGGTGCACACCCTCCAGGAGGGCGGAGCCGACGTGCGCCTCTGCGCCTCCAACCCTCTCTCTACCCAGGACGACGTGGCGGCCTCGATTGTGGCCAACTTCGAGATCCCTGTCTTCGCCATCAAGGGCGAGGACAACGAGACCTACTATCAACACATCAACGCCGCCCTGGATCACGTTCCCCACGTCACCATGGACGATGGAGCGGATCTGGTATCCGTCCTGCACAAAGAGCGCGCCGACCTCATCGAGAACGTCATCGGCGGCACCGAGGAGACCACCACTGGCGTCATCCGCCTGCGAGCCATGGCCGCTGAGGGCGCGCTGCGCTACCCCATCATCGCCGTCAACGACGCGGATACGAAGCACTTCTTCGACAACCGCTACGGCACCGGTCAATCCACCATTGATGGCATCCTGCGGGCCACCAATTTCCTGCTGGCCGGCAGGAACTTCGTGGTGGGCGGCTACGGCTGGTGCTCACGGGGCATCGCCATGCGAGCGCGAGGCATCGGGGCCAACGTCATTGTCACCGAGGTGAACCCCCTGCGCGCTCTGGAGGCAGTGATGGACGGCTTCCGGGTGATGCCCATGATCGAGGCCGCCAGGATCGGCGACGTGTTCGTCACCTCCACCGGCGACATCAGCGTCATTGACAAACATCATCTGGAGGTCATGAAAGACGGGGCAATCGTGGCCAACTCCGGCCACTTCAACGTGGAGATCAACATCCCAGCCCTGGAGGAGATGGCCGTCGAGGTGCGGCCCGTGCGCGAGTCCGTAGCCCAGTACATCCTGGCGGACGGGCGGCGCATCAACCTGCTGGCCGAGGGGCGGCTGGTCAACCTGGCGGCGGCGGAGGGGCACCCGGCCAGCGTGATGGACATGAGCTTCGCCAACCAGTCGTTGGCCGTGGAGTACATGGTCCAGCATGGGCAGGAGTTGGAGAAGAAAGTGTACCGCGTGCCCGAGGAGATAGACCGGAGAATCGCCCGCCTGAAACTTGCCAGCATGGACATCGAGATTGATACTCTCACCGAGGAACAGGAGAAGTACCTGCGGTCGTGGGAGGCGGGGACGTAAGTCAGGTCTCTCAGCG
>CAZQDO010000728.1:0-1929 GCA_964592085.1 uncultured Anaerolineae bacterium
CAGTACGCACAATGCCAGCACTGATATCATCACAATGGGTTTCGCACCATTTCTTCCACGCGAAATAGTTATTCCGAGCTTGCTTGAAAGGGTTAGGGCGGTTGGGATTCAGGACTACTTCCTGTCCGTCGGGCTTGATCGCCTTCCACTCTCCCTCGCGGCAGCCAACCAATCGGTCCCAGGCGTGCTTGAGCTCAGCCAGGAAGACGGCGTTTTCCTTAAGAACCACCAGGTCAATTTCGTTGCCCTGACCAGGGTGAAAGTTGAGGAGTAACACAAAATGGTCATCTTGGGGCAGGAGATATTGATAGAGTTCAACAAGCGTTTTCTGCTCAGCAGTGTGGTGAGGCTTGCTGCCATACCATAATTCAACGGTCATTATCGACCTCCTGTGTCTTGGTGAAATCACATTGAAAAAATGAGCAGATGGCTACTCCATTTTTGGTGCCCTATCACAGGGCGTGGCCAAGGGCATACTAACGCTCATCACCTCCTTTCAAAGGCCCGGCCTGTCGTTTCCAGCAAGGCAGACTACTTAAAACAAGGTTTTCTAAGATATGAATTGCAAGAGTGTATCAGAATCTTTCATACCAACTTTTGCGTCAGCCTGCGCGTCTCATAGCGCAGTCTTTTGGTGGCGTGGGGATCAAGCTCGCCCTGTTGTGCCAGGTCTTGAACCTGCGACTGCAGATCGGCCGCCAGTTCCTCCTCTCCCATATCCAACAAACGGGTGGCGGCGGCCTGCAATTTGCGGGTGGCACCCGCGATGTCACCCGACTCCGCTTCCTTCAACGCTCGCGTACCCAGTTTGAAGGCGCTGACTGTCTCCACCAAATTCATCACCTGTGGGTTGGGCAGAGCCGTTTCCGGCCCGGCTGTGTATTGCTCGACCACGTCTTGCCGCACCTTTTCGCCCAGGGCTTCACCCTGCATCCCGACAGGATCGTAGGCCAGCACCAACTGGGCCAGACGGTAAACGCCGGGCGGACGGGAAGGGGCGATGATCTCCAGCAGCAGGGCTGGCGGGGCATCGCGCTCCAGGTCGCCCAGGGACAAGCTGTAGCTACCGCCCAGGTTGGTCAATTGTCCCAGGTCGCTGATCACCGGTCTCACCCGGAAGGCCCGGCGTAGCTCCGCGCCCTGCATCAGGCGCAGCTTGAGTTCCAGATTGCGGCAGGTGACCGTCTGAGCGGCGCTGAATTCCTGGGCAAGAGTGGATGGCAGTTCGGAGAGATCGCTGACGAAGTAGGCGTTGCCGCCCCCTTGATCGGCCAGGGAGATGAACAGTTTTTCGTTGAACTCGCCCCCCAAACCCATTGTGCTGATGGAGACCCCAGCCGCACCAGCCGCCTCCGCCTGGCGACGACACTCGGCTTCGTCCAGGGTGAAACCGTCCGTCAGGATCAGCATACGGCTGACGTGTGTAGGAGCCGCGCCGCGCCGGATCTCATCCAGGGCCGTGATCATGCCTCGGCCCATGTAAGTGTCGTCCCCCAGACTCAGGTCCTCCAGTTTTTCGATTTCCGGGAGAAGACGTGTTTTTTCTGTCCCCGGTGTGGAAGATACTAAGGTCTCAGCCCGGCCGGCAAAAGCGACCAGAGAGAAACTGTCGGCCGGGCGCAGTTGCTCTACCACTACCCGCAGAGCATCTTGCAGGCGATCAATAGACCGCGGGAAACGGGCCGTGACCTCGGGCGGGATGTCCTGCGCTTCCCAGGCGGGGACGCCGTCTGTGATTACCTCTTGCAAAAGGCCCATTTTCTCCAATTCGGCCAGTTGGCTGTCGGATGCCAAACGAATGAACATTGACTCACTGACGTCTACGACCAGTCCCAGATTGACCGGGGCCGGGGCGGTCGAGGCTGCCTCGGCCGATACCCCGACTTCGATCAGCACATAGACCAGACGCATTGGTCCAGACGCCTGGAG
>CAZQDO010000729.1:0-1664 GCA_964592085.1 uncultured Anaerolineae bacterium
GGTCTGCTCCTGCACCGTGCGCAGCAGCTTGTATTGCTCGGGCCGCTCCAGCCATTTGGGCGCGCGCCTGGCCTCAGGCACACCGCGGACGTCCTCGACCGGATTGGCTGCTGCGTGACCGGCCTGCATCGCCCAGGCGAAGAAGGTGCGCAGCGCTGCCAGCTTGCGGTTGACGGTGCTCGGCTTCTGTTTCTTGACCGTCTGCAGGTGCTGGCGATATTCGCGCACGTCCAGGGGCGTGACGGTGGTGGGAATGGCCAGCTTGCTATTGGTTCCTTCAAACCACTCGGCGAAGAGGCGCACGTCGCGGGTGTAGCCCTGGACCGTGCGTGGGCTGCGGTCCCGTTCGGTCAGGTGGGCGGTGAACTCGTCGATCAAATCGAGCATGCTGCCTTCTCCAATCCCGGTGATCGGCTTAGCTCATGGATTGCCGAACCACCCTCAATGTAGAGCTATGAGTACGAGTCGTCCCTCGCCTGCGAAACTTGAGCTTCTCGAAGACTTCCCCCGTCGTGTGGGCCGGACGCAATAATTGCCGTCGCCGGGCGACATAGCCATTCTTCAGACAATAATTGTGGGTGACAAAGGTGCCCTCCCAGCACAAGATGAATTCCAGCACTTGATACAGTTTGCGGGGATGGCGGGTCAGGTATTTGAACGAATCGACGAAGAAAAGGTCGGTCAGGCCATCTCGAATCGCTCCCAAGATGCGGCCCAGCGGATAGTCGATGTCCGGATGCATGCCACTCATGACGACCTCGGTGACGCGTGGCGGCAAGTCTGACTCAGAGGGTAATGCCAGTTCAGGCGGCGGGGCGCTGACTGGGTCAAAGGAGGCTTCAAGCCCCGTCAGCCTGGCCAGGTGCGATAAGGCGTTCCAGGCGGTTGGATACTGAGCCGGCAATGGCCCAAAGACGTCGTTTTGGGGCGGCGACAGGCATTCAGCGAGGGCCACCAGGTCTATCTCGGAGAAGTAACGCATGGCCCCGCCGGTGATGGCCGGCATCTCCGCATCGGGCAGGCTGTGGCGCAAACCGGGCGTGGCGGGCGTGTCAGCGTTCAAGTCGCCGACCAGGCTGTTGCGGACGGCGACCACCACCAGTGCCCGGGCCTCCAACTCGACAGACGCAGGCTCATAAAACCAGGCTTCCTCGATGCCGGTTTGCAGCACCGGGCGCCGGAAGACTTCGTCGTTCCAGCGGCTCAGCACTGAGGTCAAACGATCCCGGACATCCTCTAGGAGCGGGGCGACTTGCGGGGTGGATAGTCCTCTGTCTTTCAACTGGGGAGCGAGTCGCCCTTCCAGGTAATGGGCCAGGTGACTTTCTTCCATCTAGGCGTTTCCCGAGATGTCGATAACGGTGAGATGCACGGTGGTTTGGCTGCCGTGCCCCAGGGGGATGTCTGCCAGTTGGGGGACGATCACCAGCGAGAGACCCTCGAGCTCGGCCGTCTCCCTGGCCCGGGCCACGGCCTTGACCGCTTGGTTGACCGCGCCGGCGCCGACCGTCTCCAGCGTCACGTAGCCCGACTGGCGGACCTGGTCGAGGATGCGGTTTGCCAGGGCCGAGACTTTGGTGTTCTTGCCGACGCGCATGAGGCTGCTGTCCTTGCCCATGAGGTGTCTCTCCTTGGAGTATTATATCTTATGTGCGGTTTTTTAC
>CAZQDO010000729.1:1674-1922 GCA_964592085.1 uncultured Anaerolineae bacterium
AAATTGCACACAATCTGCATTGCCCGCAGTTTTTAGGGGCGCGTCAAATCTTCGGTTTCCACCAAAGTCACCCCCTCCCTGGCCGCCAGTTCCCGCAGCGCCGGGGTGAAGCCGGAGCGGGCAAACAAGACGAAATGGACCTGCTCCCAGTCCCCTTCTTGTTGCAGAGAGCGGGTCGCCCGCCGCAGATCCTCCAGGACGTTGCCCCCGACCGGGTTGACGCTCCACTTGCATTCACCGACCAATAC
>CAZQDO010000730.1:0-1899 GCA_964592085.1 uncultured Anaerolineae bacterium
GGCCAGGTCTTCACCTCACCCACGCCGGACCAGATGCTGGAAGCCACCAAGATGGTGGATGGCGGGGCAGGGGTATTGCACATCGTCAAGAACTACACTGGCGACGTGATGAACTTCGAGATGGCCGCCGATATGGCCCGCGAAGAGGGCATCCAGGTGGCGAGTATTCTGATAGACGACGACGCAGCAGTGAAGGACAGCCTCTATACCGCAGGCAGGCGCGGCGTGGGCACCACGGTGCTGGCGGAGAAGATCTGCGGCGCGGCGGCGGAGAAAGGCTACAGTCTGAAAAAGGTAGCCGACCTGTGTCGCAAGGTCAACATCAATGGCCGCAGCATGGGCATGGCCCTCACCTCCTGCACAGTGCCTATGGCTGGCCATCCCACTTTTGATCTACCCGAAGATGAGATGGAGATCGGCATCGGCATCCACGGCGAGCCGGGCCGAAAGCGCATGAAGCTCAAGACCGCCGACGAGATCACCGAGATGCTGGCCCTGGGCATCATTGACGACCCAGCCTACACGCGAACCGTCCGCGAGTGGGACGAGGGCCAGGGCGACTGGGTTGACGTCGAGCTGGCAGACCCGCCGTTTGAGGAAGGCGATCAGGTGTTGGCCTTCGTCAACAACATGGGCGGCACCGCAGCCATTGAGCTCCCCATCATCTATCGCAAGCTGCATGAAATCTGCGAGAAGAAGGGGCTGAAGATCGTCCGCAACCTCATCGGTGCCTACATCACCTCTCTGGAGATGCAGGGCTGCTCCATCACCCTGCTCAAGATGGACGATGAGCTGATCGAGCTTTGGGATGCCCCAGTCAAGACCATTGGCATGCGCTGGGGGATGTAGTGGGTTGGAGATTGGAGGCTAGAGATTGGATGTTGGAGGTTGGAATTCCAACATCCAACATCCAACTTCTACCTTCCAGCAAAGGAGGCAGTGTTTTTCAAAAATGGTGACTAAGAGTCAGGTGCTGAAGTGGCTTGAGGCTACGGCAGCGGTGATTGCGGAAAACAGGCAGTATCTCACCGACCTGGATTCGCCCATCGGTGATGCCGATCATGGCATTAACCTGGATCGAGGCTTCAAGAAGGTGGTGAGCAAGCTGCCCGGTGTGGAGGAAAAGGACATTGGTGCCATTCTTAAAACGGCGGGGATGGCCCTCGTCACCAGCGTCGGTGGGGCAGGGGGGCCTTTGTACGGTACCTTCCTCATGGACGCGGGGAAGGCCGTGGCGGGCAAGGATGAGCTCTCCGATGATGACCTGGTCGCTCTTCTCGACGCTGGCTTGAAGGGCGTAATCAGGATAGGGAAAACCAACCTGGAAGACAAAACCATGGTGGATGCCCTTCACCCTGCCTTGGAGGCTCTCAAGGAGGCCGTCGCCGATGGCAAGAGCACCGTAGGGGCCCTCCATCTGATGACAGACGCCGCCCACGAGGGGATGAAGGCCACTATCCCGATGCTGGCCAGAAAGGGCCGCGCCAGCTACGTGGGAGAGCGTAGCATCGGCCACCAGGACCCAGGAGCAACCTCTTCCTACCTGCTGCTGAAGACGTTGACGGAGACCATTGAGGGCGAAGGTTAGATTCCGTTTGGTATGTCAGCCTAACATGTTTGGGTTGTCCTCTACATTGTCATATGGGCCATGGTAGTTCTCGCTTTAGTGATTCTGAGGGGGGGTGATCAGAAAGGGAGAAAAACGCGGCACACCATTCCTAACCGAAGTACCACAAAATAACTCAAAAGGAGTAAGTGTAAATGGGAAAGAAATATGCAGCAGCAGTAGACCAGGGTACGACCAGTACCCGCTTCATGATCTTTGATCACGCAGGGCAGGTAGTCGGCGTGGATCAGATGGAGCATGAGCAGATTTACCCGCAGGCTGGCTGGGTGGAG
>CAZQDO010000731.1:0-1898 GCA_964592085.1 uncultured Anaerolineae bacterium
ACGTTACACAGTGCCGCTACAGCGCTGAAGACATCCCCGGCCTTTTGCCCAATTCGAGCCACTTCCTCGAAGGTGTGGGTGGCAGCGTCGATGTCGCCGCTCAAGACGTAAGCCATGCCCAGGTTGTCTGCCACGATGCTGCGCCATAGACTCTCCTCAGGCAAAAACTTCAGCGCCTGCTGAGAGAGGTTGATGCTGTGGCGTACGTCTCCCTTTAAGGTGGTCATCAAGGCACGAAGTGCGCTTGCCTCACCAACGAGTTGGCCAGCGGGGTCGCCTCCTATAGCGCCCTGCAATCGTGACTCAACTACGTCGAGTGAGTGCCCGCTCAGCAGCAGAGCCCCTGCGTGTAAGACGTAGAGGCGAGGCCGGGCGTGCACCAGATCTTGGGGCAACTGTTCCACCCAGTTGAGGAAGATGGCGATCTCGCTGCGCATCAAGGTTGCTTCGGCGGCCCTCTCAATCAAGTCCGCCGCCCGCTCGAATTCTCCCGCCGAAAGGGTGTGGTCAATCGCAGTCTCCGTGAAGCCATGATCCTCGTACCACGCGCTGGCCCGGCGATGGAGGAGCGCAACCCCACCCGCTCCGACTTGCTCTTCTAATTGTCTGCGCAACAACTCGGCGAAGAGCCGGTGATAACGATACCACTCCCGCCGCTCATCCAGCGGCACGATGAACAGGTTGGCTCGTTCGAGGTATTCCAGGATCTCTTGACCATTCAAATCCGCGAATCTGCAATCTGACAAACCGTACGTTTGTACACCCGCCGATGCGCCGGCCTGTGCTTGCTCGTCCCTGCTCAGCCGTTCTGGTTTCCGCAGTGGAGCAGCCTGTTGCCGATTTGCTGATTTGCCGATTTCTAAAATGGCGTCGCACAGGGGGCCGGTCAAACGATCCAGGATGGATGTCCGGAGCAAAAAATCTTGTACGCTCTCTGGAAGTCCCGCGAGGACTTCCTCAACCAGATAATCCAGGACATACCGGTTGCTCCCGGTGAAGGCCCGGATGAAACTCTTGATGTGCTCTGCGTCTTGGCCCTGCATTGAGACTGCGGCCAACTGTAGGCCGGTGATCCAGCCCTCAGTACGGGAGCTTAGTGCGGCGATGTCCTTCGCCGGCAGTATCAGCCCAGTGGTTTGTTTAAGAAACTCGGCGGCTTCGTCGGGGGTGAAACGCAGGTCGGCCTGGCGGAGTTCGTTCAATTGTCCTCGGCCACGCAGGCGGGCGAGCGGTAAGGGTGGATCGCCGCGCGTGGCGATTACCATATGCATTCCCTGGCACTGCCCGTCGGGACAGGTGATTGTTGGCAGGTGATCGAGTAGGAATGTGAGGGCATCGTGAACTGGCTGCGCAGCGATGAGATGGTAGTCATCAAGGATCAGGAGAAAGTGATCGGAGATGATGCTGATCTGGTTTATCAGGGTGGCCAGGAGGTCTTCTACGGGAGGCGACCGTGGCGACTGGAGTACGTTTAATACTCCCTCACCGATGCTTCCGTCGATTGTTTGTAGAGCGGCGATGACGTAGGCTAGAAAGCGGGCCCAGTCGTTGTCGCCTTCATCCAGTGAAAGCCATGCACATCTGGGAGTAGGAAGTGGGGAGTAGGAAGTAGGGAGTAGGGAATCCGAATTGATCCATTCGCTCAGCAGCGTAGTCTTGCCATAGCCAGCCGGGGCGGAGATAAGGGTTAGCTTGCTGTGAAGTCCCATATTCAACCGCTCGATCAACCGTGGTCGCGGCACCACGCGTTCGCGGGGGCTCTGGGGTGGGACGTGAAGTTTGGTAGTCAGAAGGAATCTTTCCATCGAACCTTCGCTGATGGCGCCTCATGACCCGATTGCCTGTGGGAAGACCAATTCAGATACTACCATAATCTTATCACGGTTTATCCCCTCCCG
>CAZQDO010000732.1:0-1895 GCA_964592085.1 uncultured Anaerolineae bacterium
GCCGAGTAGTGATTCGACTTTTGCAGTGGCCCATGAGGGCCAAGAATGTTAACAACAGCTAATCAAGGCTTGGTTTGGGGAGTAAGGCGTACTGCTCCCGTCTCGGCCACTCGGATAGATCTGGTTGGTTGAAGTTGATCACCAGGCGTTGCTTGTCGAGTCTGAGAGAATTCAATCAGTGGTAACATAGCTCTGCTTCCTGTGCGAGTTTTAGGCCTATGCTGGCGATATTGGCAAATCCAGTACCTTGATCATCTGGTTGTTAAAGTGCTTCAAAATTGAGTTGTGTCACTGCAAAAGTCGAGTTAGATATTTGAAGGAGGTAGACCAATGCCCGCAACCGTAATCGTTGGCACCCAGTGGGGTGACGAGGCAAAGGGGAAGATCACCGATCTGCTAGCCGCCGAGGCCCACATCGTGGCCCGCTACAATGGAGGCGACAACGCCGGCCATACGCTGACCGTCGGCGAGGAGAGATTCGCCCTGCATCTGGTGCCCTCAGGGATTCTACATCCCCACGCCACCTGTATCATCGGCAACGGGGTGGTGGTGAATCCCAAGACGTTGTGCAGGGAGATAGAGGAACTGACCAGGCGAGGCGTTGACGTCTCGCCGCAGCAGCTCAAGCTGAGCGCCAGGGCCCATTTGATCATGCCCTACGGGGTGGCGCTGGACGGCGCGGCTGAGAAGTCGCTGGGCGAGGAGAAAATCGGTACTACGAAGCGGGGCATTGGCCCCACCTATGGAGACAAGGCGGCCAGGGCAGGCCTGCGCTCCTGGGACATGCTCGACGAGGTAGCCTTCGTGGAGAAGGTACGCGCTGCGGTGGAGGCCAAGAACGCCGTGCTGGAGCGAATCTACGGACAGCCGCCGCTCAATCCCAACAAGGTGGTGGAGGAGTTTGCCGACTACGCCACGCGCCTGGCTCCCTACGTGGCCGATACCTCGCCCATCCTCCACGAAGCGCTGAGAGCAGGAAAGCAGGTGCTGTGCGAAGGGGCACAAGGCACTCTGCTCGATCTCGACCACGGGACCTATCCCTTCGTGACCAGCTCCTCGCCCATCGCCGGGGGCGCGCTCACCGGACTGGGCTTCGGCCCCCGGCACATCGAGCGCGTCGTGGGGGTGGTCAAGGCCTTCCAGACGCGGGTGGGGGCCGGCCCTATGCCCACCGAATTGCTCGACGAGGTGGGCGACCGGCTGCGGGGAACGGGGGAGCAGCCCTGGGACGAGTACGGCACCACCACCGGCCGGCCCAGGCGTTGCGGCTGGCTGGACGGAGTGGCCCTGCGCTACGCGGCCCAGATCAACGGGCTGACGGAGATTGCCATCACCAAGCTGGACATCTTAACCGGTCTGAAGACCCTCAAAATCTGCGTGACCTACGATTATCGTGGTCAGCGTCTGGAGAGCTTCCCGGCCAGCGCGGAAGTATTGGCCGAGTGCCGGCCCATCTACGAAGAGTGGCCCGGCTGGAGCGAGGACATCAGGGGTGTCAGAGTCCTGTCTGATCTACCCCACGCAGCCCTGGACTACGTGCGAAGGCTCGAAGAGTTGGCTGATGCTCCGGCGACCTTTGTTTCTGTTGGGCCAGGGCGTCGGGAGACCATAATACGTAAAACGTGAAACGTGAGGGGTAGAGAACCAGAAAGAGTCATCACGTTTTACGCTTCACGTCTTCACGTTTCACGCTAAAGTATGGAGGTGCAACAATGCCCAGAGTAATTCGAGCCCCCAGAGGCACGGAACTCAGTTGCAAAGGCTGGGGGCAGGAAGCAGCCATGCGCATGTTGATGAACAATTTGGACCCTGAGGTGGCCGGCGATCCCGAAAACCTGATCGTCTATGGCGGGCGCGGGCGCGCTGCCCGTAACTGGGCATCCTTCGACGCCATC
>CAZQDO010000733.1:0-1889 GCA_964592085.1 uncultured Anaerolineae bacterium
GGAGGATGATGAAACCTCGTTTCTGATCGCTGACCTGGCTCTCTTCCAGCCCCATGCTCTCGGCGATAGCCGCATACTTCCGCGAATAGTATAGGTTAGCTAGAGCGTTGAAGAGGTCAACGATCTTTCTGATGAACCAAGTCATCTTCCTACTTCCAATCTCCAACTTCCAACCTCAAGATCCTTGCGCCGCCAGTGTTTCCATAAACGCCTGGATCCTGGTCTTCAGCGGCTCCTCAGCGTAGGCGCGAGTATCACACATGTCGGCTTCCAGGATAAGGCCTGGCTTGCCCGTGCGCTCGGAGATGATGCGGCGAAGATCGTACTGGCCCAGCGAGTAGGGCTTGCAACTACGGTTGGAGTGGAACACGATTCCGTCTACCTGAAACCGCTCCGTCAAATCAACCATGATCCCAGCCCTGGCCTGCAAGCTCTGGTTGATGTAGACCGCGGTGTAGGTGCGGGCCAGGCCCTCGATAGGCTCACTCAACTCAACCGATGTGGACCAGGCATTGGTGTAGGTGTCCACCACGAAACAGGCCCCGAAATCAACGAAATAGCCGAAGAAGCGGTAGAGGCGATACCAAATGGCGATGTTGTCCCACAGCAGGCGGTAGCGTTCCTCAGGGATGGCGCCGATTCCGTTTTCCACCCTTTCCTCCACTTCCGCCTTGAGCTTCTCGTAGAAGCTCACCGCTTCTTTTGTGCCCCGCAGCACGACGATAGGGGCCATGTTGACGAAGAGGTCGGGGGCATTGAGAGGCGAGGGCCGGGCCTGGCCCAGGTCTCGAATCTCCCCCCAGAGGCCGACGGCGCGATTGGACAACTCCAGGGTCTCCATGAACTTCCTCTGCTTCAGCTTGCGGCCGGTGTGTTTGCCCAGCCAGGCGATGAATTCCTCCAGTTGGGCAGCCACGTACTGGACGGTGTGTTCCTCCATCTGGGGACCGTGGATGAAAGGGGTATCCAGGATGAAGAGAGGGACACGGTGGTATTGAGCCAGGGCCTGGTACCACTTCAGGGTCGTGCCGCAGATGTTGTTGCAGGCCACCAGGAGGTCGGGCCTGGGGAGGCCACCCATCGGCGCTCCTCGTTTGTCCAGCACCGAGCCGATGTGACTCCGTGCGTAGGAGCAGAGGTCCTGAGAATAGCTCTGGGCCTCGGCCACCTGACAGAGGGAGGTTGCCACTTTGCGGGCTCCGCACAGGGCGCCGTAGTTCTCCGGATAGACCGAGGCGATACCCATCGCGGCCAGGATCTCGATGGGAGCGCCGCTGGTTACCCAGGCCATGGGCTTGAGCCTGCCGATGATCCTGCTCTTGGTGTAGTAGCGTGTCATCAGCCTGTTGAGGTTTTTGGCAGTGCGCAGCTTCTTGTATTTCCTGGCCATAGCTCCTCATTACCTGATCATCTCTAAGAACGCTTGCAGACGGGTGCGCCATTGTTCGAGGGCGGGGGCGTGTTCCATCTCCAGGCGCAGGTAGGGCACAGCGGCAGCGTCGAGTTTCTCCTTGATCATGGCGTAGTCGAAGGCATGGGGATCGCAGAACTTTGGCAGGATGAAGACGACGCCGTCCGCTTGGGTCTCGTTGACCAGCTTCAGCAGATGTTCGCCTGGCTGGTGGTCGGGGTGGTACTTGGCCGGGCAGGGCCGGCGATGGAGGTAGCGGTCGGCCAGGGCTGCGATGGGGTCGCCGTTGCCCACGACAGGTTGGGCGAAGTAGCGACTGCCCGTGCAGAGGTCATCCCCCACAACCCGCCCGCCCAGTTCCTCGATGATAGCCAGGATAGCTGGATCATCCAGGACGGCGCCGACGAGGATGAGGCCAGGCTCCTTAAATCCTGGTTGGCGGGGAGCCACCCTCCCCCGGCCCCTCCCTGGGAGGGAG
>CAZQDO010000734.1:0-1880 GCA_964592085.1 uncultured Anaerolineae bacterium
GAGGCCGGGCTTGACGAGCCCACCGCCGACTGGACCTGGGACGACCTGAAGGCAGCAGCCGAGGCCATTGCCGCCAACACCGGCTACGCCGGCTTCTGCCAGAACGCCGACTGGGCCCGCTTCGCGCCCTTCGCCTTCGGCGCCGGCGGCTCGTACACCAACGACAGCTTCACCCAGGGAGCAATGAACAGCGCGGAGGTGGTGAGCGCAGCCGAGTTCGTGGTCGGCATGTACGAAGACGGCTCGCTGGTCACGTCAGCGGACGTGGGCGCTGGCTGGTGTGGTGAGGCCATCGGCAAGGAGTTGGTGGGGATGACCTACGAGGGCGGCTGGATGGTAAACTACATGCGTCAGGACTACCCCGACGTTAACTGGAAGGCCGCTCCCCTGCCCAAGTCGCCAGACGGCAAGGCCGCCGATGTCATCTTCACCAACGCCATCGGCGTCAACGCCGCCACCAAGTACCCCAAGGCGGCCGCCGCTTTCCTGATCTACGTCACCGGTCGCGAGAATCAGGCCGAGATCGTCAAGACCGGCTTCGCCTACTCCACCCACCCGGATCAGGTGGACCTGGTGGTGGATGCGAACGACGCCGCCATCGCCCAGGGCGGACTGGTAGGCCGCGTGGCCTACTGGGGTCCTTGCACCGGACAGGTCAACGACACCATCAGCCAGGCCCTCAACCGCGCCTACCTGGGTGAGCAGACTGTCCAGGAGGCATTGGAGCAGGCCAAGCAGGAAGCCGATGAGATTCTGGCTACCTGTGGAGGAGCGCCTAAGCCAGAGGCCGCGTGTCCCATCGCCGTCGAGGACGGGGCGACCATCGTCTTCTCTGGCTGGGGTGATGAGACGGAGCAGAACATCTACCGTGACTCCATCGCACGCTTCAGCGAGGTCTGTCCCGACGTCACGGTGGACTTCCAGCCCATCCCCGCCGACTTCCAGACCACCATCAAAGCCCGCATGGCTGGCGGCACTGCCCCCGACGTCTTCTACGTGGACGACCAACTGATGGCCGCCTTCGGTCCCACGGGTCAACTCCTGCCGCTGGACGACGTCATGGCTGAGGCGGGTGTCAAGCGCAGCGACTTCATCGAGGCACTGCTGACCATCTTCACCTACGAGGGCAAGACCTACGGCCTGCCCAAGGACTGGGGCACTCTGGGCCTGGTCTACCTGCCCGAAGCCTTTGAAGCAGAAGGCATCGAAGAGCCGACGGCTGACTGGACCTGGGACGACCTGAAGGCGGCAGCGGAGGCCATCGCCGCCAACACCGACTACGCGGGTTTCTGCCAGAACGCAGACTGGGCTCGCTTCGCGCCCTTCGCCTTCGGAGCCGGCGGATCGTACACCAACGACAGCTTCACCGAGGGCGCGATGAACAGCGCGGCGGTGGTGAGCGCCGCCGAGTTCATCGTGGGCATGTACGAAGATGGCTCGCTGGTCACGTCAGCGGACGTGGGTGCTGGCTGGTGCGGTGAGGCCATCGGCAAGGAACTGGTAGGGATGACCTACGAGGGCGGCTGGATGGTCAACTACATGCGCCAGGACTACCCTGACGTCAACTGGAAAGCCGTCCCCCTGCCCAAGTCGGCGGACGGCAAGGCCGCCGACGTGATCTTCACCAACGCCATCGGCATCAACGCCGCCACCAAGTATCCCAAGGCAGCGGCGGCTTTCTTGATCTACGTCACCGGTCGCGAGAACCAGGCTGAGATCGTGAAGACGGGCTTCGCCTACTCCACGCACCCGGACCAGGTGGACCTGGTGGTGGATGCGAACGACGCCGCCATCGCCCAGGGTGGGTTGGTGGGCCGCGTGGCCTACTGGGGTCCCTGCACCGGGCAGGTCAACGACACCATCAGCCAGGCCCTCAACCG
>CAZQDO010000735.1:0-1880 GCA_964592085.1 uncultured Anaerolineae bacterium
GAGTATTCCCGCTTCGTGGGGGATATCTTCGGCGCGCCGCTGGCGATTGAGGCGCTGTTGGCCTTCTTCCTGGAGTCGACCTTCCTGGGCGTGTGGATTTTCGGCTGGGACAAGCTCTCCAAAGGGCTGCACGCGGCGGTCATGTGGCTGGTAGCCATCGGGTCCAACATCTCAGCTTTCTGGATCCTGGTGGCCAACTCGTTTATGCAGGAGCCGGTGGGCTACGTCCTGCGCAACGGGCGGGCCGAGATGTCCGACTTTTCGGCCTTGCTCACCAATCCAAATGTCTGGGTTCAGTTTCCGCACGTGTTCGCGGCCGGCATAACCACCGCCGCCTTCTTCGTGTTGGGCATCAGCGCCTACCACCTGCGCAAAAAGAGCCTGGACCTGGAACCGTTCCGGCGCTCCTTCCAAATGGCTATCGTCTACGCACTCATCGGGGTCATTCTGGTCATCCTGGTGGGGCACAGCCAGACACAACACATGGTTCGAGTGCAGCCGATGAAATTGGCGGCGGCCGAGGCGCTGTGGAACAGCGAGAACCCAGCTTCCTTCTCGTTGCTGACCATTGGCAACGAGCCCCAGCGGCGGGACGTCGTCGCTTTCCGGATTCCAGGTGCCTTGAGTTTCCTGGCTTACAACCGTTTCCAGGGCGAAGTGATGGGCATCAATCAGCTTCAAGCTGAGTATGAACAGACATACGGCCCAGGCAACTACGTGCCGCCGGTGGCCATCAGCTATTGGACCTTCCGCCTCATGATCGGGGCCGGTTTCCTGATGCTCGCCCTGGCGCTGTACGGCCTGTACCTGGTGTTGAACGAGAAGTATGGGAGGAAAACCTGGTACCTGCGTTTGCTCTTATGGGCAATCGCCCTGCCCTACCTGGCCAACACCACCGGCTGGCTGTTTGCCGAGATAGGCCGCCAACCGTGGATCGTCTTTGGGGTACAGAAGACAGCCGACGCCGTCTCGCCGGCCGTCAGCGGCGGGGCGGTCTTTCTCACCTTTGTGGGTTACACGTTGATCTACGGCGCGCTGATGGTCGCCGATGTATACTTGCTGACCAGGTACGCCAGGGGCGAGGCAGATAGTTTTGACGAAGCGCTCGTCCCCGCCGTAGCCCAGTGATGGCTGGAGGTGCTGTCATGGATCTGAATACTATCTGGTTTATCCTGATCGCCGTCTTGTTCATCGGCTACTTTTTCCTGGAGGGGTTCGACTACGGCGTGGGGATTCTATTGCCTTTCCTGGGCAAAGACGACAGGCAACGGCGTATGATCATCAACACCATCGGGCCGCACTGGGACGGCAACGAGGTGTGGTTGATCACTGCTGGGGGAGCTATGTTCGCCGCTTTCCCCAACTGGTATGCCACCTTGTTCAGCGGTTTCTATCTGGCGTTGTTTCTGATGCTGCTGGCCCTCATCGTGCGCGGGGTGGCCTTTGAATTCCGCAGCAAGGATAAGAACCCGGGGTGGCGCAAATTGTGGGACTGGATGATCTTCGTCGGAAGCCTGGTGCCGGCACTGCTGTGGGGCGTGGCCATCGCCAACCTGGTGCGCGGCGTGCCCATCGACGCGGATATGACCTACGTGGGCGGCTTCTTCAACCTGCTTAACCCGTATGCGCTGGTCGGCGGCCTGGCGACTCTGGCCGTGTTCACCATGCACGGGGCCATCTTCCTGGCGCTTAAGACGCGGGGCGATATGATGGACAAAGCGCGTGTCGCTTCGGGCCGGCTGTGGCTCCCCTCCCTGGTTCTGGCGGCGATCTTCGCCGCCGCCAGTTACTTTGCCACCGACATCTTTACCCGGCTGGGCATCAACCCGGGTATCGTCCCGGTGGGGGCGGTGGCGGCTCTGCTGGCGTGCGGGTTCCTG
>CAZQDO010000736.1:0-1860 GCA_964592085.1 uncultured Anaerolineae bacterium
CAGCGAGGCTCTTCCCCAACTGGACCTGACACCCTTGCTTGGACTTCCTCACAACCCATCCAGTACCGCGGAAGGGGCAAAGAATCTGCATCTCGATGTTGCACGGCATGGCTAGATTCTGTGGCATGAGACCGATACCGATGATCGTATTGGTGTATCATCCAGTCCTCGTACACAGGAAGGTAGACTTCGTTATCGTGCAGGAGTCTGTTGCCTTGTAGGCTGTATCCCAACTCATCCAGCTCCTGACGTGTCCGGAACAGATGGCTGTCGTTGGCCATGTCGAACATGCGCAAGAACGAGATATCCCACGGATTCTCCCCCGTCTCCACGTTGTGCAATACAGGGCAGACCTGGTAGATCTTCCGCGTGAGCTCCGCGTCTCGGCGCGTGCGGAAGATGGGGCAGGTGCGCGTGTTGGGGTTGATCAGCGCCAGGTCTTGCTGGCCGAGGGTGAAGCGGCGCTCTTCATCGGCGAGGTCGTCGACGCTGAGCAGGAAGAATGCAAAGTCTGTGCCAGGAGTCTCTTCACCCGCCAGTGTGACCAGCGAGTACTTGTAACTCCGGTGCGTGCCGGCAAAGAGGCCAGCTCGATTCTCAAAGTCATAGAGGCTCGACAAATCGCCTGTCTCCATCACGTTCGCGAAGAATCCGCGATAGGTGTAATCCGTGGCGATCCCGCTCGGTATGACCATACCGACGCGCCCCCTGGGATTGATGAGAGATCGGGCCAGGCCAGCGAAGACAGCGTAGGTGTTCACGTCGCCCAGGCCCGTCAGCGGAAATCGGCTTGAGTTGCGTAGGAACTCGCTAGTGCATTCGCTCTTGCGGAGGGCTGATGCGTACTCCGCGGCCAGCGCCGGATCCCTCTCGGGTAGCTTGGAGATCAGCCTGCGGCGCACTGCCGCGTTGGGTGCCTCGGCGATCACTGGATCCCGAACTGCAAAGAACTCTTTCTCCTGGAGCTTGATCCTCTCCCACGGGGGATTGCCCAGGACGCAGTCGAACCCGCCGTGGCCATCTTCGGCGAAGACCTCAGGGAAGTCCAAGTGCCAGTGAAAGAAGCTGTACTGTTCCGCCAAGTCCTCGACGGTTTTCAGCGCCTCTGGTGGCAAGGCTGTAGGGCCTTCGGAGAGCAGGCGCAGGAACTCACCGTGGGTGGGAACCCACTCTGTCCCCTCGGGCAGGGGCCAGAAGAAGGCGGCGGTCCAGAAGTCGGCCTCCAGCTCCCTGCGCTGGTGATCGGAAGAGGCAACGTAGCGGGCGTAGACTTCCTGGGCTGCCTGCGGTTCCTCGTCGGCCAGCAAGGCCAGCGTGCGCCAGTGCTCCAGGTCCTCCATCGTTTCGATGAGGGTCACCTGCCAGGCCAGGGGCATCTGCCCCTCCAGCTCCTTCCGGTTTCGCTGGCGAATACTGTTCACGGTGTCCCGATCATCCCCCGTGACCGCCTGGAACGCGTCGGTGGGGATGCCCTCGGCCATCAACTCCGGCGTGGCGCCGATGAGGGAGTTGCCCCACTTGATGTGGTGGTCGAGGAAGCTGAGGGGCTGGTCCCTCACGCTGGCGTCGATCCACAGGGAGACCTTGCACAGCTCAACCGCCATGGGGTTCAGGTCTACCGCATAGATGCAGTGGGTCAGGACCTCCCGCTTGGCGAACTGCGCCTGCTCTTCGGTCGGGTACTCGTCGCCGGTGCGCAGACGCGCCAGCTCCGCCCCCAGGGCGTCGTTGGCCTTGACCAGGAAGTGGCCGCTACCGGCGGCGGGGTCGCAGACCTTGATGTCCAGCAAGGCCTGCCCGCCTGCCAGGCGCTGCTCCGGGCTGAGCCCAGCGTAGTCCGTCAAGAGGCCCGCTGCGGAC
>CAZQDO010000737.1:0-1843 GCA_964592085.1 uncultured Anaerolineae bacterium
CATCTGCTCCAGGGCGACGATGCCGGCTGCGGCAATGATGCCCGCCTGACGCATGCCGCCACCGACGATCTTGCGGTTGCGCCGCGCCTCGTAGATGAACTCCTCGTCCCCGCAGATGACGGACCCCACCGGCGCCGACAGGCCCTTGGACAGGCAAAACTGTACCGAGTCCACATCCGCCACCAGCTCCTTGACGTCAACCCCCAGGGCCACCGCCGCGTTGAAGACGCGGGCGCCATCGAGGTGAACAGCCAGGCCGTGACGTTTCGCCAGTTGGCAAACGGCTTTGGTGTACTCCGGCGTGAGCGCCGCCCCACCGCAGCGGTTATGGGTGTTCTCCAGGCAGATCAGCCTGCTGCGGGGAAAGTGGACGTTCTCAGTGCGAATGGCCGCTTCGACGTCGGCCAGGTCCAGCGTGCCGTCGGGTTGGTTGGGCACAGTGCGAGGGTGAATGCCCCCCAGCGCCGCCGAGCCGCCGGCTTCGTAGATAAAACTGTGAGCCAGGTGGCCCACGATGAACTCGTCGCCTCGGCCGCAGTGGGTCAACAGGGCGACGAGATTCCCCATGGTGCCACTGACTACGTAAAGGGCTGCCTCCTTGCCCAAGCGCTGAGCAGCCATCTCCTCCAGACGGTTGACCGTCGGGTCCTCCCCGAAAACGTCGTCGCCCACCTCGGCCTGGTAGATGGCCTCGCGCATGGCAGGCGTGGGCAAAGTTACCGTGTCGCTTCGTAGGTCTACGCTTTTCAATTTTCCTCCTGTTTGTTCAGGGATTAGGAATCAAGAAATCAGGAATCAGGTAATCAGGTTGCAGCAAGCACTGCTTACCTGATCACTGGTCACTGATTACTGTCGCTAGTACTTCCTGACGATAGATCGGTAGGTCTGGGGCTGGCGGCATTGTAAAAGCTGAAGCTCCTCGCGATACTTCCGAACGTCGTCCAGGTCAATGCGAGCTACGGCATAGCCTTCGCTCCCCTCCTCAACGGAGGCATACCCTTCACCCCGCGGCCCCACCACCACGCTGTCGCCGAAGAAGGAGTAGGTGTATTCCTCCCCCACCCGATTGGCCGCCGCTACGAAGAGCGCGTTCTCGTAGGCCCTGGCCAGCACGTAGGTTCGCCACTCCTCCGCATCCGGCTGAGCCCAGTTGGCGCAGACGATCAACAGCTCTGCCCCATCCAAAGCCAGGCTGCGGGCCACCTCGGGAAAGGCCAGGTCCCAACCGATCAGAAAACCCACCTGGCCAAACCCCGTCTCCATGACAGAATACCGATAGCCGGGTCGGAAGGCCAACCGCTCCTCCCCCCTCAAGTGTACCTTGCGGTACTGGCCGATTAACTCGCCATCTGGGCCGACCAGGATGGCAGCGTTGTAGAGGATGCTCTCCACCTTTTCTTTGGCCACCATCCCAAAGGCGATGTGAGTGCTGAACTCGGCAGCCCGCTGGGCCAACAGGTTGGCGGTCGGCCCAGGCACCCGCTCAGCCAGATCGGTAAAACGCACCCCGCACTCGTAACCAGTGGTGACCAACTCAGGGAACACCACCAGGTCAATCTTTTGCTCGCTGCAGATCTTGTCCACGAAATCGGACATCTGCACCAGGTTCTCGCTAAGTTCGGCCAGGCGCGGATTCATCTGTACTACAGCCACTCTAATTTCATTCATAACCACTCGGCTCCTTTTTGATGTGATTCGTGTTGTGTGCTACATAGTATAACCACAATCCAGGGATTAGTCAAAAGGCGACAAGGCAACGAGGCAATGAGGTAATGGGGTAGCGGACGACCTCAACAAGTTGAGGACTCCGGAGTCTCGAACTTGTTCGGGCTATTTTCAGAAT
>CAZQDO010000738.1:0-1832 GCA_964592085.1 uncultured Anaerolineae bacterium
GCCCTGCAACGTCCTGACTCCCTTCTGACGGGCATGTCGAAGGAACTCCTGTAACAGCCTGGTCTTGCCGATGCCGGCCTCGCCCTGAACAAAGGCTGAGCGCATCCTATGTTCACTGCCATGGAGGAGCTTGGCAAGACTCCTGAGTTCGCGGCGTCGCCCGACGAAAGCATCAGGGCAATGACCTTCTAGCTCGTCGATGACATTTGCCTTGCCGGGAATGATCATGCTCGGCAATATTGGGTGTTATCCCGCATGTGTCGTTCTCCCCACTGCGACACACTGAGGCTGCCTCGGCGGCCAAGGCCGGTGATGCCCAGCAGCCTGATTGGCTGGCTAAACGGCTGCAGGGAAGCGAAGGGGACAGCAGTGTGACGTGGCACAGTCGTTCCGCCAGCCCGATTCTAGCATGGCTGCCCCGCATCGGCGATGCAGGCTGCCCGGCTCACCGAGCGTGAACGGATGCGGCGCGCCCCACACCATGAGGGAGAAAGGAGGGAGCCAATGGGCGGTTCTGGCTGTATCGAGGCGGTGGAGCTGCTGAACTTGGTGTTTGCCACCTCGCTGATCTTGAACGATGGGCACGAAATCCTCGCGCGGTTGAGGGCGGGTGACGAGGTCGCTGATCTTGCCGAGGAGTACGCTCGGAAGTTCGGCAAGGCGGAGATGGCGGAGGAGATCCGCCAGGTGACTGAGAACTGGCCACCTCTTCACATGGAGGCGGTGAGCCAGATAACGCAATGGGCGCTCGGGAAGCTCGATTCTGACGACCGTATCACCATCAACTGGAAGGGCGATGCGGAGCATCCTGAGACCGTCACGAGGTTTGAGCTTAGGGATCATACGCTCTTGGTCGAGTTCGCCCATCCGCCTGGCGGCCTCACGGACCCTGGCGTGAGCGCATAAACGAAGAAGCACCTTGGGGCGTCGCCGCATCCTGCTTCGTTCTGATGTTGTGCTCTTTGCAGGCAGCTGATATGAGTATCGTCTTTGTGTTGCCTCTGGTGAAATCGACCACTCGATGGATCTCCGACCTGCTTGAGATTCGTGGGTGCAGTACCGCTATTACTGAGAATGTCGATGAGTCCTCAAGGCTGCTGTGCTTTGTCCGATTCGATCCCGTTGTTGCGGGGGTTCCCTCGCAGGACGTCCAGGCACTCGCCATCACTCTGCAGAGCCAGAATGCCTCCAAGCCTTCGTCTGTGATCATTCCCTGTGCTCCGGCCGCACACTTGGCTGTGCAGAAGAACCGGGCCTGGAAGGATGCTCGTCAACAATGACTGAATACCCCAAGCCGAGGCTGCCGTTGCGGGTGGGGGCACTGCTAACCGTTAGCCACTCCCTTCGCGTTCGGGTTTTCGCTTGGGCAGATACACTACAAATACAAGCGCCCTTTGGGGACCTCACCATACCCTACGTGTTGATAACGCGAGTCGCGAAAGTCAACGACGGCCGGATAAGACTGGACCTAGCTGGCGCGACGCTACGGCTAGATATTCCTCCCGGTCTCCCGGATATGGTCGTCAACTATCTCCTTGGCCTTCTGAAAAGGGGAGGCAAGATGCACACGGTGGTAGATCCGGGGAAGACACGGCGCGGACATCCGCGATAGTGCCAGGCGATGGCCGATCAACGGTAGGCGCTTGGGTGCGGTGGCACTAGCGCACTAAGACTTCACCGGATTATATACCTCACACAAGGCGGGTGGTAGACTAGCGGCATGGTGCGGGCGCTCGCCAAGGTTGGTGGTCAGATGATCGGTGGGGTTCTTCTTGTTGGCGGCCTGACGCTGGACGGAACAGATACAGCCCAAATTACACTTGGTCAACAAG
>CAZQDO010000739.1:0-1821 GCA_964592085.1 uncultured Anaerolineae bacterium
CACCCCCAGCTCTGCTGTCTGGGCGCGCTCCGTGGACGATACCTGCCCGCTGGACCTGGGCGGCTACTCGACCCCTGCCCTGGGCGACTGGGACAATGACGGCGACCTGGACATGCTGATCGGCGAATATCACAGTCAGGTTCACAGGTTCCGCAACGACGCGGGCGAATCCGCTGAACCGGCCTGGACGGATCTGGGCCTGGTGGCTGCCGTTGATCCAGATGATCTGTACCACGCCGCCCCCGCGCTGGTGGACATTGACGGCGATGATGACCTGGACCTCTTCGTCGGTGGGGACGACGGTACGATGGACTTCCTCCGCAACGTCGGCTTGCCGACGAACCCCAACTGGGTGCTGGTCGCCACGGACTATCAGGGCTTCGACGTGGGGGGCTATGCCAAGCCAACTTTTGGCGACCTGGACGACGACGGCGACTACGACCTGATGGTGGGAGCCGGAGACGGTCGGCTCCACTACTACGAGAACATCGGCACACCTACCAGCCCTTCCTGGGCGGACCCTGACCACTATTATGGCGAATTCGACGTGGGGAGCTACAGCGCCCCCTGCCTGGTCGACCTGGACGGCGACCTGGACACGGACCTGCTGGTCGGTGATGAGGAGGGTCGGGTGTGGGCCTTGCAAAACGATGGCGGCGACTGGTCGCTCCTGGCCCGGTACTACGGCGCTGCTCGGACAGACTACGACACGGCCCCGGCCCTGGGCGATCTGAACGGCGATGACTATCCGGACCTGCTGATTGGCAGCGCGGGCGGCGGGCTGCAACTGTACCTGGATCGAGGCGATGAGCCACCTTCGCAGGGGCTTCGGCCGGGCGGAGCCCTCACCGCGTCGGGTACCTTGACCGTGACCTCTACCGCCATCCCTCCCGGCGCCGATCCGGAGCAGGTTTACCTGGGTGGCAGCTTTGAGCTGCGCCCGTTCTTCGACGCGGAAGGCCGCCCTCACAGCATAGATAGCCAGTTCAGCTCCACGTTCCTGACCCCCTCCGGTTTCCCGGTGGAACGGTGGTCGAGCTGGTACAACCCCTGGGGGGCGTATTTTGAGGCGACCAACAAGCGCCTGGTGGACGACCACACCCTGGAGGCGGACTTCGAGGTCACCCTGTACCTGCCAGACGACCTGCTGGATGGCTGGTACCGTCCCGTCGTCGAGTTCCACTTCGACCAGATCCCCATGGCTGTGGATGAGGCCATCGCCAGCGTGGCTGGCTTTAACCGGGCTTACAATCTGGCCTACGGACCGATGGTCCAGGTGGGCGAGCCGACCACGCCGCACCTGCCCTGGATGCTCCTGGCCGACACCCTCTCCAATGGCACTCGCGGCACACTCCCCATTGATGATGCCAACGTCGCCCAGCTCGCCAATCGCAGGATCTACCAGGCTGACACCTTCTTCGTCCCCCGTTCCGACCCGCGCTCCGACGTGCCCTTCCCTTACCGGCTAGAGCCTTTCGTGCCCTTCGTCTCCATGGGCGACCATGCTCTGCCTTACGAGCCTCTCATCCCCTTTACCTTTCCGTCGGGGCAACTCCACGTCACCGTCCAGAAACCCGACGGCTCAGTGGATGACCTGGGGACAGCGGCCTTCGTCCAGTCCACCAGCCGCACTCCCGTCATGCTGAACGGCGACCACTACGAGGGCTGCTCCGGCAGCGCGGGCGACGTCTATCAGCTCACCACCAGCTCCGGTCAGTTCGATTATCAGTTCGACCAATACGGCCTGCACATCATCACCATGAGCGGGGCCATCGAAGACATCTGGGGCAACACCTACACTGGCGGTGGCACGTACGAGGT
>CAZQDO010000740.1:0-1815 GCA_964592085.1 uncultured Anaerolineae bacterium
GGTCTGTGGCCGCCTCCCTACCTCCACAGGCCGTCGAGGCAGCACGGGCGCGGGGCCGGGCTCAGGATTGGGCCGCCATGGCCGTGACGGTACTGGAGGCCCTGGCCGGGGGATAGATAGGACGCTGCCGGGATTTCGTAGCCCGGACTAGCAGCCTGTCGGAGAGAGACAGTTTCTCCACAGGCCGGATTGATGGTAAACTCCCCCTGCTTGAGTCACTCAAGCGAGCTGATAGCAGGGGGAGAAAACGATGGCTCGCAGGTTCAGAATGGTTGACTACGAAAAAGCGCTGGATCAAACGGTAACGATCCGAGATATCCTGCCACCCGACCACCTGGCACGATTCATCGCCAGGGTGGTTCTGATGCTGGATCTGAGTGCCATCTACGCCCAATACGCACCGGTGGGTGGCGAAGCCTATGCTCCCGAACTGCTGTTGGGACTGTTGTTCTACGGCTATGCCACCGGCAAGTTCAGTTCGCGCAAGATCGAGAAGGCGACGTACGAGTCGATCCCATTCCGATTTCTTGCTGGCGGCTGGCATCCGGACCATGACACCATAGCCAACTTTCGGAAGACCTTTTTGCCCGAAATCACGAATCTTTTTGCCCAGGTGCTGGTCATCGCTCACGAGTTGGGAGTACTGAAGCTGGGGACCATCAGTGTGGATGGCAGCAAGGTCCACGCCGATGCCTCCAAAAGCCATGCCGTCAGTTACGGTCGGTTGCTGCAAATGGAGCGACGCCTGAGCGCTGAGGTAGAAGAGTTGATGGCTTTGAGCGAGAGGGCAGATGGAGAAGGCCTGCCGGAAGGAATGGACCTCAGCTTCGAGATTGCGCTGCGAGAAGAGCGATTGCTCAATCTGGAACAGGCCAAAGCGGTCTTGGAAGCACGGGCTGAGGAGCGGCACGAGGCGGAAAAAGCCGAGTATGAGGCCAAACTGCGGGAGCGGGAAGAGAAAGCCAAGCGGGCAGGACGGAAACCTGGTGGTCGGCCACCTCAACCACCCAAAGCTGGGCCTCGGGCCAAGGACCAGTACAACTTCACCGATCCCGACTCGCGGATCATGAAGAACAGCAACAACAAGGGCTTCGATCAGCATTACAATGTTCAGGTGGCGGTGGAGCAAGAGTGTCGGTTGATTGTCGGCAACACCTTGTCGAATCATGCCAGTGATAGGGAGGAAGCCATACCAACTGTGGATGCGATTCCAGCTCAGATTGGCAAGCCTGAGGCTGCGGCAATGGACAATGGCTACTGGAGCCCGACGAATGTTGAGGAATTGCTGGAACGGAGCATCGAGCCCTTTATCGCGACCGGTCGTGATAGCCACAATCGAAGCTGGCGAGAACGCTTTGCTCAGCAGCCGGAGCCTCCGGCTGAAGATGCAAGCCTGATCGTCAAGATGGCGTACAAACTCAGGACCGCTATCGGCAAGCGGCTCTATGGCTTGCGCAAATCGACGGTAGAACCGGTCATCGGCATTATCAAGGAGACATTGGGATTCCGCCAGTTCTCGCTGCGAGGGCTGCTGGCAGTGGCTGGCGAGTGGAGTCTGGTATGTCTGGCCTACAACTTGAAGAGGCTGCACATCCTGATGGCTGGCTAAAGACGAGTCGCTTTCTCTCCGGGCGTCTGGTGACTGGAAGAGAAGCGACATGAGAAAGCCAAACAGCCCATTTGAGCTCAAAATGGGTTCTGGTTGGCTACGATCTGACATGAATGTGGGTGTCTGGAGTATGATTATTGTCAACTTGTGATTCGCACTTGGTCAACGGAGAGGTGATCCCGATTTCCTCTCCGACAGGCTGCTAG
>CAZQDO010000741.1:0-1812 GCA_964592085.1 uncultured Anaerolineae bacterium
GTCCTGAGAAGGGGAAACCCTCAAGCGGTATCAATCGCTATAGGTGCGGTTGTAGTATTAACTCAAGGCAGGGTTTGCTATTTGGCTGGTTCATAGTTCACACGTAACTGCTCAGGCTGGTGACGCAGCCTGAGACTGAAGAACAGAAGGGGAGAAGGGTGAACCGGCCAATGCCATCCGCAGGGCTTCCAGCACTGGATATCCATTTTTCCGAGCGGTTGAAATGTAACTGCGGATCTGGCAAAAGGTCTTGGCGCCTTCTTTGGACCGGAAGCAGCCTGACACCTTCTGCTTCAACTTCACCATGCGGAGGTCTCGTTCCGCCTGGTTGTTGTCAAAGGGCACCTTAAAATCATACATGAAGGCCAGTGCTTCCTGCTTGCGAGCCTGAAGACGGTCCAGCAGGTTCTTGGGCTTGCTCTGTTTGGTCCGCCCTCGTTTCTTGGGCTGTGTCTCCGGCGGTGGCGGATTGGCATTCAGCCCCCGCGCGATGAGTTGGTCATAGCGCGTCTCAAAGCCAGCGAGTTGGACCTTGGTCAAAGCCACTTGGCCTTGCTGTTGGGCCGTCTCGACCGCTTCCTTGATCTCGACCAACAGGTTGGTCAGGCTCTGAGCCCATTCCTGCTCATACCGCTCCTGGACGAAGGCCAACTCTCGCAGATGATGGGCATTACACAAGCCATGGTCCACGTCTGAATACTGGAAGTAGGAGCGGTACCCATCGTGGATGGCTTTCCCCTCTCGCCGGGGGAGAATGCCGATCTCATCCAGGGCTTTCGAGCCCCGCTTGGCGTGGACATCCAGGTAGGTGACCCATGGGGTGCTGGCGACATGAGTCCAGTGCAGCTGGCCCTCTACGCGCATCCCCGTTTCGTCAAAGTGGACTGGCTCCTGGGTGTGGATCAGATGCTCTTTCGCCGCCGCATTGACCGGCGCAACCTGTTCGGCCATCTCCTGGCAGGCGGCAACGATCGTCGCTTCGCCCATCGGCTGACCATACAGGTCGGCCAAGATCTCGCTGGTGCGTTCCAGAGGGATGAAGTGGTTCTGGTTGAAGTACACCGCCTGGGACTCAATCCCCGACCCGTACTGCACGGGCTGGGTCACCTCTGCCGGAAACGCCGCCCTGTTCGTCTGGCCGCACTCAGGGCACTGTTTGATCTCAGCGCGATGCTCCGTCACTTCAACCCGTACCGGCGGCAAGTCAAACACCTGGCGCTTCTCATACCCACTGACCGTCACCTCAGCCAGAGAGGTCTGACAATGCGAACACCGCGCCACGGGGTGCACCTGCACGTGATCAGGCTGCTCCACAGCCTTCAGCGTATGCCCCGCGTGTCCGGGTTGGCCCCCGGGCTTCTTGCCGCTGGACTTGCGGAGACTTCGAGGATGGGGCTTCGTCAGTCCATCACTGGATGGCGGCTTGCTGCTGTTGCGACTGTTCTTGGAGTGTTGATCCTCCAGCTCTTGCACTCTCGCAGCCAGTTGCTCGATCACCGTCACTAACGTACCTACCAGAGCTATGACCGCCCCCTCGCCCTGCTGATATGCGGTGTGGATATCTTCTTCGGTCGGAAGTTGAATCGTCAACATGAGTACGATGATACCGTATGTTTGTTAGAATTACACAAGAGAAGCGTTAGAGTTTTGTATGAAAACAGACACAGTCTGGCATAGTCGTTGCTATGCCTGAGCAGTTACGAGATAAGAATAGGCACGGCGGCGCCAGCCATCAACTTTCCGAGAGGAGAAGCCTAGGTGCGAGTAGCAACCGACATCGGTGGGACGTTCACCGACCTGATCTATCTGGAC
>CAZQDO010000742.1:0-1807 GCA_964592085.1 uncultured Anaerolineae bacterium
GGATCACTCCTTTGGCCGGTGACTCTCGAGCAATCAGCGTACCGACTGCGTATTGGGCAGATCCAACACCTACCGCCGGACAACCTTGATCCTGCGCGTCGTTCTGGACCTGCTCTCCTCGGTTGTGGGAACAACGGGAACTCGTAGGCGGGGATAGCGCGACGGGGCTCGCCGACTTGCGCTCAGCGAACACCCGTGCTATAATGGAGATAGCACAAAGGGTGCCGCGCGCGCCCCCAGTGCGAGGTCTCGGCCGGTGGCAGCCGGCCGAGACCGCCTTCGTTATTTGCCCGTGTTTCCTAGCCCGTTACCGGTCTATGCTGCTCAGCGAGCTGATGGCGGAAGGGCAAACCTCGCGCCGCAAACGCCCTGCCAAGGCTGAGCTTCTACCTCAGCCTCCCTCACAGCAAGAACTCATACTCCTCGATCTCATAGCGGCGCGTAGCACGCAGCGCATAGACCCACCCATCTTGCCCGAGTACCAAGAAACCGGCCACCTCCGTTTCCACTGGTCCGGACGCTAGGTCCGAAACCAGTGCCGGGTCCGGCCGGTTTCACTATTGGCTCCCTGAGGGCCAAGTGACCAGTCTACGGCCCTCGCTTCATCGCCGCCGGGATTCTATTGCCCACCTACCCTGTAGTGTATCCACATAGACAGAGGCGCTCTACTCCTGCCAGGAAGGAGAAATACCAGCGCCTCCTTGAACGCTCTTGTCGGGCCCCCGCCATCCCGTGCCTGGCAACACATAGTCAAGTTGAAACGTGCTAGATGCGCAACTAAGACACCTCTTGCTGCGCTGATGGCACATACTTGGGGGTAGTTATATCATACATCAGAACATGTCTCGCGTCAAGTACAGGTTGGCTCGGACTAGATATCTTTAAGGTTACACGACTGAGAACACCGTACAGAATCAATGGGAAACTGCAAAAGATGGAATCTTCTATGAATATGTCAAGCTAGACGCCAGAGAGTTTCGTTAGTCGCAGCGCCGGGCCAGGCACCGCAGGCGATGGTGACCAGGCGCCGTGGGGCGGCGCGAAGAACGCTCTTACTAAGGCGCAGCTTCTGCCAGTCGCCGTGGCAGTCTCGGGATGCGGCGCGCGTACCAGGGCTCGACGGAGTGGGTTGCTCGTGCGCCAGAGCTCTCAAGCCTCTGCCTACGGTGCGGGGTGGTCACCTTTGCACTACCGTGCGGAGGCGCATGCTCTGATCGACGACGGTCAGCAACGAGAGTGGCAAGTTGCCGACCTAGCAAGAGACCAGCGTAGCTGGCTCTCAGCCAGTAGACACAGACAAGATTGGTGAGGTCACTGGCAGAAGCTACAGCGTCACCACGATTGGATGGAATGTGCTCCCCTTTGTGACCAACCACGCCGGCGACTCGAAAGCGCCCACCGTCACCTTCTCAGGGCGCAGCGCAACTGAAAGGGATCGTGGTCCGGACTATCCGGTGCCGCCAAGATCGGAGTCATCTTCGTCGTCATCATGAGGGTATTGGGGTGCCTGAGTCCAGCCAGGGGCATGAAGAAGGAGGGCCTAGTGAGGCCCTCCCTTTACCTTGTGAGGCCATCCACGTGGAGTCGAACCACCAACTCGAGCCTGCGCTGGAACGCTACACGCTTTTCGAGGAAGGGATCCGCGCTTGGCACCTACCTGTCAAACGCTCAGGTTCAGCCGAGAGCAAGTTCGAGGGAATGGGCGGGGTGTGCTCGCCCGTGTGACTGGTGCGCACGCACTGCAATCGGCCTGGTGCGCAGCGTACATCGCACCGGGGCCAATCCCTGCTCTTCTATGTCGGGAAGC
>CAZQDO010000743.1:0-1801 GCA_964592085.1 uncultured Anaerolineae bacterium
ACGTGGCCGGTATGGCGCAAGAGTTCTTATCCACCATCGACTGATCTCAACCGGTACGGGCAAGCCACCAGAACGCCGCGCCAAAACCCGCCGGTTCGATAGGGGGAGAGATAACCAAAGGTGGCGCGGGGCTGGCCCGCCAACCTGTGAAGCCGTCTCAGCCTGGTCAAGACAGTCATGCAGCCCCACGACCAGGCGGTCTACTCGTTTCCCTCCTCAACCCGCGCCCAACGCGGGTTTGCCTCGCGCACCACTTGGTGCAGGTCCCAGAACAGAGCGACGTCGTGTTGTCAGTTAGAACACGGATGGGCAGGATGTAACGGATTCTTGCGAGCAAGTGTAGACTGGCTCCTCAGCAAAACTGAGGCCTCAGCTTTGCTGAGGCGTTTGCCCGAACAAGTTCGGGACTCCAGGATGGTTGTTTAGCTTTGGCGGATTTTCCGAGAATGCTCTCACGTACGATCAGCAACTCGCGATCCTGCGGCACCAGGTCGTAGAAATTGGACACCACTATGTAATCGGCTAATCTGGAGTCGTAACGGTTGCCGATGTCGTGGAACTTGGCCATAGCCAGGATCATGCTGTGCAGAGTCACCAACCGGGTGCGCCAGTCAATGCGGGTGGTCTTGACCTGCTGCATGAGGGGCTACAGTCTTAACTGTAAGGTGACGCCAGACCACTGTGAGTCTTCTTCCCCTCCAAAGGCGACGGGCGAGGTGAAAGCCGCCTGGCGCGTCATGTCCAGCATGAAGTTGATGAAGGTGTGGTATTGAACGGGGCGGTGGTGCCGGTCACACCAGACGATGTGGGCAACCTTCCTGCCGTCCCCCGACTGTCGCATGGTACGGGATTGGCAGGTGGAGCAGGTGGGGTACCTGGCGTTCAGCTCCTGTCACTTGAGGCATACGTAGCCGGTCCGGGTGCGCGGGTTGTTGTTCTTGATCTTGGGGTTGATGCCGGTGTTGAGCGGCCCGATAGAACTGAACAAGCTGCGCAGCTTGGCGACGATCTCTGCGCCGTCCAGTTGCTTGGGCAACGTGAAGTACAGCGTACCGCCGACGCCCAGCGCCTCGACGGCTTCCTGGGGCTTTCCGTCCAGGTCGTCGCCGTCTTACAGGGGATTCCTTCGACGACGACTAAGGAAACGCCTTCTGGTGCCTCGTCGGGCAAGATTTCTATCTCGACCTTCTCCTCGATGGGTTTAGACCTGCGTCTTGCTGTGATTTTACTCCTTGTGATGGGGTATAATACCATGAGGAAACCGGTTGGCTAGGGGAAGTGCCAACCGGTTTTGAGATCGGCCACGGGCTCACACAGGGAAAGCCAGTCGGCTTGTTTCGATCCTGGGGCGCAACTCTAATGCAGCGATAGAAATGCTATTTCGCTATCTCTATCATCAGTGATAGCTTCGTGGAAGATGCGCCCCCTGTAATCTTCCATTACACCCTTTTCATCAATCCTGTCAATGTCTACCCTCAGAAGCTCAGGTAGCTCTCCATCAGCCGGTGGCTCTAGATCAAAACGCAGCGACAGGACTCCACTAACAGAGAGGTTAATAACTCCGCTAGCATCAAAGTAGTAGTCTTCTTCTGGATCGCCAAATTCCACCCATACTCCGTTAGGTACGAGATATGCCTCCGCGCGGAAAACCATGAATTCTACTTCCGCGTCGCAAACAAAACTGAACGGTAGGGCGATTAGCCCAGCTCCATAGCTTTGAGCCTTTTCCCAATCAAATGCCACGTCAGTCGGCTCAAATAATCCTGCTACATATGCCTCATCATTGTCGTCAGGGATACTT
>CAZQDO010000744.1:0-1799 GCA_964592085.1 uncultured Anaerolineae bacterium
GCCCCGTCTCCGGCACCAGCCGTCCCGTGACCTCGTAGACCAGGACGAACTCGTCGCCAGCGGGGTAATGGCTCTCCATCAAGTGCAGGGAGATGTTCTCACCCTGGAGGTTGGACTGCAAGGCCGCCACCGCGCCGGTGTATTCTCGCTTCAGGGCGATCACGCCCCTCTCGGCGCCGCTGGCCTGCATCACCAGCCGCAGCCCCTCAATGATTTCCGGAGCGCGGTTGGCCATCAGTTGTTGATCACTGCGCAGCAGCGGGTCGCACTCCGCACCGTTGGCGATGACCGTGTCCACCTGGGCCCTTCGACCGGGCTCAGGACAGGCCGCGATCTTAACGTGGGTGGGAAAGCCGGCCCCGCCCGCGCCGACGACGCCGGCGTCCCTGACTTTTTCAACGATTTGTTCAGTCATCTCAAACCGACCAGACTTCGGAAGTCTTACACAATCCTAAACGAATCCACCAGCGTGCATCTTCGCACCCGCGAGAAGTCCTTGGCGCTGGTCAACCCCTCACCAGTGGGGCTGGCGATGGAGAACGAAGTGTAGCCCTCCCCGCCGAAGCCCAGTCCGGCAACCGCGGGGGCGTTCTTGATGAAGATGCTGGTGTTGATCTCGCGAGCCATGCGGCTCAGGTGATCCAGGTGCTTGGAGTGCATCACCGCCGTGTGGCCCATGCCCTGCTCCACCTTCTTGGCCAGATCAATAGCCTCGTCGGCCGAAGCCACCCGCACCATGGGCATGATGGGCATGAGCTGCTCCGTCCAAACGAGCTGATGCGAGCGATCCACTTCGGCGATGGCCAGGCGCACCTGATCGTCCGCCCTCATCCCGATTTCCTTCAGGATGACGCTCACGTTCTTGCCCACGAAGGTCTTGTTGATGATGCCGTGCTTGCCAGGCCCATGATCCTCCTGCAGGATCACTTTCATCAGCCGGTTCAACTGCCCCAGGCTGAGCTCCACCACCCCGCGGGCCAGCATAGCCGCCTTGAGCTGGTCGGCGATGGCGTCCACGACAATGATCTCCTTCTCCAGCACGCAGATGATGTTATTATCGAACGAGGCCCCTTTGATGACGTCCCTGGCCGCCTGCTCGATGTTCGCCGTCTCATCCACCACCACCGGCGGATTGCCCGGCCCGGCGCACACGGCCTTCTTGCCGCTATTCATGGCTACCTCCACCACGCCCGGCCCACCCGTGACCACCAGGAGATTGATAGCAGGATGTTTCATCACGTACTGCGCGCTCTGAATGGTAGGTTCGGGGGTGGTGGTGATGAGGTTGGGGGGACCGCCGGCATGGACGATGGCCTGGTTGAGGATCTGCACCGTGTGCACCGAGACCTTCTTGGCCCCTGGGTGACAGTTGAACACCACCGCATTGCCGGCGGCCACCACGCCGATGCTGTTGCAGATGATGGTCGAGGTGGGGTTGGTGCTGGGGGTGATGGCCCCGATGACGCCGTAGGGAGCCCGCTCCACCAGGGTGAAACCATGATCGCCAGTGAAGGCGATGGGCTTGAGGTCCTCCGTGCCGGGGGTCTTGTTTGCCACCAGGAGGTTCTTCTCAATCTTATCCTCGTAGCGCCCCATACCCGTCTCCTGCCAGGCTTCGTAGGCCAGCACCTGGGCATTCTCGCGAGCCGCCTGGCGCATCTGAGAGATGATGACGTCTCGCCGCTCCACTGGTAGGGCCATCAGTTGTTTATGAGCGACCTGGGCCGCAGCGATGGCCGAGTCAATGTCCGGGAAGACACCCGAGGTGCCCGTCAAACTCTGCGGCCCGACGGCTGGAG
>CAZQDO010000745.1:0-1787 GCA_964592085.1 uncultured Anaerolineae bacterium
ATCGAGCCGGTGATGCGCGTCTACAAGCCGCTCAACGAACCCTACGAGCACCTGGCGGAGCTGGTGGCCGGGGCGGGGGACATGGGCGTGGGTTACTTCGAGCTTTACAACGAGCCCAACCTGGCCGGCCCGGCAGGTGGGTGGCGCGAGGGCGAAGCGGTCAACGTGGAGCGCATGGTGGATTTGTGGATTCTGGCCGCGCGGGAGGTCCACGCCGCCGGGGGACATCCCAGCCTGCCGCCGCTGGCCGGGGGCGGCACGCTGGACGACCTGGTCTTTTTGCGGGGGTTCCTGGACGGCGTGCGCGCCCGGGGCCAGGCCGATCTGCTGCCCGGCGCCTGGATGGCGGTGCACAATTACTTCCTCAATCACCCCCTGGATTACCCCACCGACCTGGTCAACGTGCACGACGTGCCGCTGACCGAAGCCGAAATCGCCGAGCGAGAGTTGACGCCGGAGCAAGTCGAGGCCATCAACCACGCGCGTAGCATTGCCAAACTGCCGCGCGAGGAAGGCGGCTTCTGGGTGGGCGACACCATCGACGCCGACTCGAACGCCTTCCGCAAGTACCAGGCGTATGCCAACGTTTTTTACGAGCGTTTTGGGTATTACGTGCCGGTCATCAGCACCGAGGGTGGGGCGGTTATCGGCGCGGCGGAAGACCCGCGCTATCCCCCGCTGCGCGAGGAGGATTTAACGGCGCTGACTCTGGGTGCCTACCACGCCGTGTTGGACGACGCGCCGGCCTACTTCTTTGCCCACACGCCCTGGCTGCTGGCCAACAGCGCCGGCGAGCACCTCGACACGCGCTTCGAGCACGCGGCCTGGTACAAGGACCGGGAGGGCACGGTGCTGCTCGTGGTCGAAGCGCTTAAGACGGACCCGCGTAAGGAGGAGGTGCGGGATTGGAGAGAGCCTGAGGTGGTGGGGGGAGAGTGAGGGTGGTCGGGCTGCGCAGGCGGCTGCGACCGGTTGTGCATTGTGACTCTCAGTCGCCTTAAATTCCAAATAGAATGCTCGGCTCGGATAGCGGCTTAGTTCAAGTAGGATTGTGTGGCGGCTCGATTTTGGCTTATCTTCGGCATCTTGCCTGAGTTGGCGTTTCCCTTAATTCAGGACCCTACGCCTGAACCGCGCCACACTAATTCTTAAAACGTTAGTAACGACGACCCTGGCCAAAAGAATTTCTTACCCACCCCAATTCTTCGGCTCGCAGCTCGGGCCAGAGCATATGAACTTACTGATCCGCCCTCCACAGCGAAGCGCCGCTCAGACGGGCGGCGCTTCTGTTGCCCTGTAAGCACAAATCCCTGCTTGGACTATCACCCTTGGAGCGAATGACGGCGCAGCAATGCCAGTCCAATACCGACCAAGATCCCCAGGCTACCGAGCACCATGACCGGGGCATAGGTGGGGAAGGCAATGCCACCGGTCTCCGGCAAGGTGGCTAGCGAGGCGTCGACATCACCAGCGCTAATTATATCCACTGAAGCAATAGCCATCACTGCTGGGTCTGTCTCCTGGACTGTGCTCATCTTCGATCTCCCGTTATCGCATTTCGCCTGTCTGACTCCGGCGAGGCTTTCCGTCTTTCAATAGAATCGCCGCTTATGTCATATGGGTGTGTTTCATTACTATAATAGGAACCGCTATCAGCAACCACAGTGTGTCCAGCATTCCCGTCTCTCTGCACAGCCTGCCTTATAGAGCATTCTCCTGCAGGGCCTGGCGCTGGGCATTTTTGAGAGCATAAAATGCTCGATAGTATACCGTCCAGCCTCAAACAC
>CAZQDO010000746.1:0-1784 GCA_964592085.1 uncultured Anaerolineae bacterium
CATCCACACCACAGAAGACGTCCCCAGCCAGGTTAGAGACACCATCCCTAACTCCGCCGAGTTCGCCCACCCCCGCACCGCTCACTGCGACACCGACAAGCTCGCCCACCTCCACGCCATTTGCTCTGACTCCAACGAGCTCGCCTACTTTGGCCCTGCCTACTGCCACCCTGACCAACCCACTCACCTCTACGCTGCCCACTGCGACTCCGGCGATCCTCACCACCACAGCGGTCACGGTTACTGCCGATGCGCTGAATGTGCGTCAAGGTCCCGGCGTGCAATATGCCAGCATGGGCTTGCTCACGAAGGGAACAGCAGTGACAGTGACGGCGCGTAGCTCGACCGGCGATTGGTTGCAGGTGCAACGACCGGAGGGAGATAGTGGTTGGGTGTCTGCGACGTATGTAGAGTTGCCGCCAGGCTACGACCTGCTGACGGTTGTTACTGTGGCCCCGACCCCCCAGGGAGAGGGAGGGCTGATCACCCACGGCGACCGCAGCAAGCCGATGGTTGCCCTCACCTTCGATGCCTGCCAGACAAGGGAGTCGGTGGCTGGCTACGACGTGGGCATCATCAAGACCCTCACCGAGACCAACACCGCAGCCACGCTCTTCCTTGGCGGTCTGTGGGCAGAATCGCACCCCGAGGAGACCCGTTTGCTGGCCCAGATTCCATACCTTGAGCTGGGGAATCATTCTTACAGCCATCCCGACTTCACTGCCATTCCCCCAGACGTGATGGTCGAGGAGATTACCAGAACCCAGGCGATCATCTATGAGTTGACGGGTAAGCAGCCTACACTCTTTCGTTTACCCTTTGGCACTTACACCCAGGATGCGCTGGATGTCATCGCCGGCCAGGGATTACGGATCATCCAGTGGGATGTGGTGACCGGTGACCCTGACCCCGATATCAGCGCCGAGGACATTACCCGTGCCGTGGAAACCGAGGCCCGCAACGGCTCCATCATCATCATGCACATGAACGAGCGCGGCTGGCACACCGCCGAGGCACTACCCACCGTCATCGAAAAACTGAGGGAGAAGGAATTTCAACTGGTCACCGTATCCGAGCTTCTGGCTGCCTCACAAGGAGAAGAGCCCTAGCGGAGTCAATCATGAATTGTCCAAAGTGCGGAGCAACCAACAGACCCCAAGCCAAATTCTGTGCGCAATGCGCTGTACCATTGGTGCCTGCTGCGACGATGAAGATCTGCCCTCGATGCAGGAAACAGAACCGCATCGGTGCCAGGTTCTGCGGGCAGTGTGGCTATACCTTCGCCACGCCAGCGGCTCGAGTCCTGCCCCGCCGCGTTGCTTACGCTGCTGGCGCAACTGTCGTCGTGGTAGCACTGGTGATCACTGGTACCCTGTTGGTAGGTAGAGAGCCAGGGAAGCCTTCAGAGAGCACAGCACTTGCCACAACCACGCCGACGGCAGTGGCGGCTGTGCTCCCGACGAGTACATTATCACCCACGCCCATGCCGGTATCAGCGACAGCGACGCCGGTGCCACCAACGCCATCGCCAATCATTGAAGAGCCGACGCCGACACCGTTGCCCTCCGAGGCCCTGAACAGGGCGCTTCTGGCGACGGTGCAGATCAGCGTGCCGGTGGATGGGGAAGGCCGCTCCTCCGCCGGGTCGGGCAGCGTGCTAACCGAGAAAGGACACATCCTGACCAATTTCCACGTGGTGGGCGATCCGGATACAGGCCGGCTTTATAGTAGCCGAGGGCTCATCTACGTTGCCGTGAGCCCGTCCAATCTTAGGGACCCACCAC
>CAZQDO010000747.1:0-1765 GCA_964592085.1 uncultured Anaerolineae bacterium
GGTCTCTCCCCATCCTGTCAGTGCCCAGAAGAAAGAGGGTGCCCTTCCCCGGGTCTTCTCCCAGGCCGACCAAGTGTACGTTTGTTTCAAAGAGCCCCCAGAACTTGTACGTTGGGCCAGGGATAAAAAAGTGGACGTCGTGCTTTTCTGCCGCTTTGTCCTCGCTGAAATGAGGCCGCAGGGTCTCGGGGTCTCTTTCCATATTGAGCTCGTAGACAAAGGGCCTCAAGTGGAATCGGCCCTCCTCGTCAACGAAGTGAATCTTTTGTGGAGGGGCAAACAAGTATTCTGCACTAAAGTCCAATGGATCGTAAGGGGCAACGAACTCGCAGAAAATCGCCACCAGGTAGAAGAGGAAGGTGACCACTCCTCCCACGACAGCCATCCTATGTTTGCGGAACCGCCACCACATCAATTGCCACTGGGAAGCGACGAAAATCCTGTCCTCTTCAGCCACCATCGGCTGGGGGGTCTCCACCATCTCAGCAGTTTTGCTTTGCACAATCAACCTCGCTTCTGTTCATCATTGGACTTTGGCATTTTCCGCTCGTAGTGGCGACTTTAGTCGTCTGAGCGACTGAAGTCACTACTACAAACCTACATCATTCGTAACGAATGCGCGGATCGGCCCAGGCCAGCAGGATGTCCGAAATCATCGTGCCAATGATAGTAAAGGCACTCAGTATCAGGATAACGCTTCCCGCCAGGTACATATCCTGGGAAAGAAGGGCCCTCAAAAGCAACGGGCCGGTGGTGGGAAGGTTCAGCACGACGGCCGCGATGGTTGAACTTGAGATGAAACTGGGCAAGTCCCAACCCACCGTACTGATAAAAGGATTCATCGCCACCCTTAAGGGATACCTGCGGATCAGGCGGTTCTCCCGCAGCCCCTTAGATCGAGCAGTGGTCACGTAGGGCTTGTGCAATTCATCGAGCATGTTGGCCCGCATTGTACGGATGAGCCCCGCTGTGCCTCCGACGCCTAACACGACGATCGGAACCCACAGGTGTTGGAGCAAATCCACCACCTTGGCCATGCTCCAGGGCGCGGTCTTGAATTCCGGGGAGAAGAGCCCGCCGACGTCTGCCCCAAAGTAGGCAAAGGCGACCCACATGAGTACCAGGGCCAGAAGGAAACCAGGTATCCCCCGGCCGACAAAACCAAAAAAGGTGAATGTATAGTCCGAGGTCGAATACTGATGGGTGGCGGAGTAGACGCCGATGGGGATGGCCACCGCCCAGGTGAAGAGGAGGGTGCACAGTGCAATCATCACGGTCAACGCCAAACGCTCCCAGATGAGCGTCGCTACTGGCATATCCCATTCCATCGAACGGCCAAAATCGCCATGCAAGAGAATCCCTTTCACCCAGCGGAGGTATTGCACGTGCACCGGCTGATCCAACCCATACCGTTCTGTCAGCCTCTCGATCGTTGCTCGATCCACCACCTCGCCCGTTTCGGCCAACCTGGCTATGTAAGCGGTCAAGAAATCGCCCGGAGGCAGTTGGATGATGGCGAAAGAGATGATAGAAATGGCAACGAAGGTAGGGATGGCCCACAAAACTCTCTGAAGAATATACTGAAGCATCTCTCATCTCCACATTCAGTAGATCACAAACTATACCAGCAGAGGCGGTTCCCATGCTTGTCCTGAGCATGTCGAAAGGCCGCTGGAACGCAGGCGTGGGAGCCCAATGTCGCTAGCATTTTGCGCCGCCTCGCCCTGAGCTGAAGCTCTGGGCTGAAAGAACCAAGCCCTACGGG
>CAZQDO010000748.1:0-1759 GCA_964592085.1 uncultured Anaerolineae bacterium
CGGCCGTGTCTCCGAAGGGCCTCCGCTGTCGTCCGCAACGCGTACACGTCTTCGCCGCTCCGAGACAGTGGTCGAAGGCCTCATCGTAGATGCCTCTGACGATGATCACCCTCGGCCCGAAGATCAGCAGTTGGGCCACCTTGACCTGGGGCGCGCGCTGGGGTGCGGGAGTGGAACTATTCGGCTTCCAAGCGCACAAACCCGGGCTCCTGAGGATCGAGCGCGCCTCATGTCGATGCAGGACTTAGCTTCGGCTGCGCTACTAGCGAACCCTCAAGCCCTTACACCTCATCCTCTCGCGCTTCCCGATTGAAAACGAGGACCACTCCCGGTCCTTGTTGGCTCCTGCCTTAGCCGGCGTCCTCAGCCACAGCTAGGAGTTTCCTGTACTTCTCTTGGCCCTCCTCGTAGGCGTCACCGCCATAGATGTCATTGACCACGATGGCCGGGAAGTCCTCCACGATCAACCTACGCAGGGCCTCAGCACCCAAGTCTTCGTAGGCGATCAACTCTGCCTCTTTGATGGTGTTGGCAATGAGGGACGCCACCCCACCGACGGCGGCAAGATACACGGCCTTGTGATTCTTCATCGCTTCTCTAACGAGCTGAGAGCGGCTGCCCTTGCCGATCATGCCCTTCAGGCCGATTTCTATCAGGCGTGGAGCGTACGGATCCATGCGATAGCTCGTCGTCGGGCCGGCCGAGCCGATAGGCCTACCTGGCTTTGCGGGAGAAGGGCCCATGTAGTAGATGAACTGCCCCTGGGGGTCGAAGGGCAAAGGTTCGCCCCTGTCCAAAGCCTCGATCATGCGCTTGTGAGCAGCGTCCCGCCCCACATAGATGATGCCGCTGACGGTTACCTTGGCGCCAGCATGAAGTTGCTCGATGACCTCAGCGGTAAGAGGTGTCGTGATTCTCATAGCGCTCGCTCTTCGAAAAAGGGAGGGGGCGACGGATCCACACGCTCTTCTCCCATGGCTCCCAGAACCCTCACAGGATCGCTTCCTTGTGCCGGGCGCTGTGGCATTGGATATTCACCGCCACCGGCAGGCTGGCCATGTGGCAAGGATGGGTTTCCGTGTGGACGGCCAGCGCAGTGGTCCTGCCGCCAAGACCTTGAGGCCCTATACCAAGCCTGTTCACCCGTGCCAAGATCTCCTGCTCCAGCTCAGCCACTTCCGGATCGGGACTTGACTGGCCAACCTCCCTGAGTAGTGAATGCTTGGCCATCCACATCGCCTTTTCCGCACTCCCGCCTATGCCTACTCCCACAATGGTTGGAGGGCAGGGATTGGCACCGGCTCTCTCTACAGTCCCTACAACAAACTCGACGATCCCACGTCGTCCGTCAGCTGGCTTGAGCATGGCCAGAGCACTCATGTTCTCGCTGCCGCCACCTTTGGGGACCACCGTGAGTTTCATCCTGTCACCAGCGACGATCTCCGTATGGATCACAGCCGGGGTATTGTCCGTGGTGTTGACGCGAGCTGAGAGGGGCTTGTCGACCACCGACTTGCGGAGGTAACCTTGTTCGTAGCCGCGTCTCACTCCCTCCTGTATGGAGCCGTAGAGATCGCCGTCCACAATGTGGACATCCTGCCCAACCTGGATGAAAACAACGGTCAATCCTGTATCTTGACAGAGAGGCGTTTCATCCTCCTTGGCCACGTCAGCGTTTTCAAGAAGCTGGCTGATGATCTCGCGGCCTAATGGTGACACCTCCCCTTCTCTGGCCCGCCGCAGAGCTTGGAGGACGTCA
>CAZQDO010000749.1:0-1720 GCA_964592085.1 uncultured Anaerolineae bacterium
CCTCGGTAATGACCAGATCGTCTTCGTACCGATGCAGTGTGACGCTGGAGAACCATTCTGATAGCTGATCGAGGCCATTTTCGAGGAGGAATGAATCGACAAAATCTGCGCCCCAGGGATCCCACCTGGGATCAAATCTCTGCATCAGTTCATCTAGCTCCTGCAGGTGACTCTGGCCTATGGTTGACGCATAGAAGCGTCCGCCGGGCCGCAGCACTCGACGAATCTCCGAGAGTGCCTTTGTCCTATCCGGCACGTGGTAGAGCATGTGGTTGGCAATGACGGCGTCAAAGCTTGCGTCTTCAAACGGGACTGCCTGAGCGTCAATCACCGCAAATTCAAAGTGACGCTGCCTGTCGCGCAGGTTCCGCCGGGCCTCCTGCAGCATCCCCGACGACAGATCCGACAGCGTGATGTCCCAACCTCGGGGAACGCGGTTCAGATTCTTTAGCCATAAGAGACCGGTACCGCCGCCCAGTTGAAGAATGTGGCTCTCTGGTGGGAGGTTGATCTGGTCAAAGACCCACGGAAACCAGCCATACTTGTTGATGCTGAAGCGGTCGTGGAGCTGAACCCGTGCGTTCAAGTTCGACTCATCCTGGTATTGCTCCGATACGTATTCTGGGTCTGATATGTTGGGCATCTGTTATCCTTTCAAGAAGCGATCCAGCCACTCGTAGGCAAGGGCTCGCGAATACTGAGGGAACGAGTGGTCGTTGCCGTGCATGAAGTAAGAGAAGGCGTCTGGTTTCCCATACAGCTTGTACACCTGATACAACTGCACCCCAACCTCCGCCAGGAATTCCTGGTTGCCATAGGCCACGTCGAAATACGACGATATGTTCAGAAACGGTCGCGGTGCAATCAGGGCAGCGATCTCATTGATGTCAAATGGTGGATCTTCGTCTTCGAGAAAGTACTTCCTGAGTGCCGGCATGTAGATATAACCGTCCTCCAGCGACCACTCCAGGCGTTCTTCTTCCTCCGAGAAGACGGACATCCCGCAATTGCTCACACCTGTTCTTATCCGCTCGTCCAGCGCCATGGCGAACACAACATTGTGCCCCCCGTGGGAGTGGCCTATGGCACCGATTCTACCTTTATCAACGTAGTCCAGTGTGTGAAGCACATCAACAGCGGCCATTGAGTCCTCGACGTTCTTCCCCACCATAGACCAGTTCGGATACCGTTCGTAGAATGGTCCCGACTCAAAGCTCTCCTCACCTGGATAAACCCGTTCCCCGGCGGTGAGATAGTCAGGAGCGAGCACCACATAGCCGCGCGCTGCCAACTCGTGGCCATAGGCGAGGTCCTTGTTCCCATCGAGCCCCACCACCTCGTCCTTGCCCGATGCCACCGTCTGGTGCATGGCAACGACCGCGGGTGCAGGTGGTGTCAGGTGACTAGGAACCAGCAGATAGGCCATGACGCTGTCATCATCACCCACGACATAGCGAATCCTGCGCCTGGTGTAATCCTGTAGTTTCTCTTCTTGGACGATTTCGATGTGGCGCGTATTTCTGAGAACAGGCGGGGTGCCGATAGTGCTGAACAGGCGAGATACGATGTCCTCACGTTTTCTCTGCCATTGGTCTATTTCGGTGATGGCGACGTTGTCACTGAACAACAGCTTTTTGATTGTCATGGTTTCTCTTTCTGCTTGCTGCGACGCCAGGCCATGGCCGCCATCACTTCCACGAAGAGCCGGGCGGCCAGATGC
>CAZQDO010000750.1:0-1713 GCA_964592085.1 uncultured Anaerolineae bacterium
GGCTGCCCGATGCCTGGGCCTCTTAGCGCATCGTCGGAAATGAGGTTGTCGGGGACGTTTCGGAAGTTATTCCTGACGATGTTGAGCGTCGGAGACTCGCCAACGATGCCGATGACCCAGACGTTCTCTTTATGGACGCTGATCATCTCCTGCATATACGCCAGGGCTTCCTCTATGGTGGGCGCAGACTGGGCCTTGCCCCAGGCTGCCCAGGTGTCGCGGATGGGATGGTCAGCGGGCGGCTCGACACCGCTTTCGCCGCCAGTCTCATACCAGTTGCCATAGAGAGGCGCCCACGGGCCATCCGCGAGATTGCCCAGGTAGCGGCGTGGGTCGGCTGAGACGACAGAGCTGCGGTCAAAGCTGAAGTACCCGATCTGGACGTCGCCTGCGTCAGTCAGCTCCGAGTAGAGGGAACGCTCAACGCGGCGCAACAGCAGCTCAATGCCCAGATCTGCCCAGTAGGTCTTGACCAATTCCAACTGATCGTCCGCATCCTCTTGGTGGTATGTGAGAACGATACTCAGTCTCTCCCCGTCGGGCCGCAGGCGGAACCCATCGGCATCCCGCTCCGTCAAGCCCATCTCGTCCAGCAGTTGGTTGGCCGTGTCAGGGTCGTACTCCGTCCACTTGGTCTCGAATTCGGCGTCGAAGTAGGGCGAGCCGCTGACCGGGCTGGCCTGGCGTGGCTCTCCAAGCCCGGCGTAGGCGATCAAGTTGATCTCCTGGCGGTTGATGCCGATGGAGAGGGCATGGCGGAAGCGGGCGTCATTGAACAGCTCGGCCAGCACTTCGTCAGGGCAATTGAGGTTGGGATAGAGTGCGTTGGTGTTGGCATCCCTCCACGTCACGACGCGGTAGTCACCTGCCTCCTCGTTCTCTTTGTAAAGGGTGTAATCGGCACCGTTGATGTGCCGGCCCTGCATATCAATTTTTCCCTGGATGGCCCACAAAGCAACGGTCTCTGGGTCTTCGAAGAAATCGTGGGTGATCTCATCAATGTAGGGCAACTGGTTGCCCTCCGAGTCCACAGCCCAGTAGTAGGGGTTGCGCTCCAGAACGATGCGATCGGCCGGAGGCGGCACCTTGATCTTCCACGCGCTGATGACGGGTAAATCGGAGTTCAGGAACCAGTTCTGGATGGGACCATAGTGCCACAGGTCTTGCCAGACTTCCACTCCATACTCCGCCACGGCCTTATCCAGCTCCTCCTGGGAGACGTAGTTGGGATGGTAGTTCATCAGATAGTGCTTCGGCAGCAGGAAGCTGTCACGCTGCAATCCAGGCGGGCCAGTGCTTTCCTTGGCCAGGATGTGGGGGAAGAGGGGATACGGCTTGATGAAGCTGACTGTGAAGGTGTAGTCATCCAGGACCTCGATCTGTAGTGGCTCGCCGGCACTGGTAAGGTACGACTGCGGACTCATCCCCATGTCCTCGAACAGAAAGACATCCTCGTACCAGAACAGGACGTCCTCAGTGGTCACCTCCACCCCGTCCGACCACTTCATTCCCTCACGGATGTGGAAGGTGAATTCCCTGGCGTCCGGGCTCATTTCGTACTCGTCGCACCAGTTCGCCACGATCTTCAGAGTATCGGGATCCGGCATATACCACTCGATGATCCTCTCCTCGGCGATTTTTACGACGCCCCATCTGTCACCCAGGCCGCTATAGGCCCGGTGCCAGGTGCCACCGTACTCGCCGATCTCATCG
>CAZQDO010000751.1:0-1679 GCA_964592085.1 uncultured Anaerolineae bacterium
GAGCCAGACTCATCAATGGGCGGCTGACCATCGAGTCACAGCCCCTGCAAGGAACAACGGTGACCCTCATCGCACCGATGAGCGGTCAGGAGGAGCCCCAGTAGTGCCCTCTCGCCCAGCCTTCTTCGACGATCACCTGCTGGCAGCGCATGTCTGACCTCGAGCTATTGCAAGCCTTGTTCGACTACAGGGTGGAGCTGGTTCTGTGGGTGCTGGGTTCCATCCTTCTCTATGGCCTCACCGTTAACGTCGTCCAGCGCCTTCCCCGCACCTCCTCCAGTCGCCTCGGCCGCTACATGGCCGCGTTGGAGGGCTGGCCCTACGGCCCGTGGCTGGCCCAGGCTCTGCGCTTCGTGTACTACCTGGGTATCCCCTATCTGGCCCTCACCCGGGGCATCACCAATCCGGCTCTGATGGGAATGTGGGGCAGGGGCTGGTTCCAGCCAGACTGGTATGGTGAGCCGGCGTTCGGGTTCGCGCTCGGTCTGGGGGCGCTACTCATCATGGTATGGGGTTGGCGCCGCTTCCTCCTGATCACCGCAGGCCTGGACCAGAGCAACCCCCGGCAGCCGTATGCCTCCCAACGCAGGGCTCTCGCCGCTCCATGGGGTTGGGGGTTGATCGTGCTCGACGTGCTGTACCTGGAGATGCACTGGGCGTTCTACCGGAGCGCCGGCATCCGTTCGCTCGGAGACTACTATGGGGTGTTTGCTGGCTTTCTGCTCGTCATCGCAGAGTGGGGACTCAATCCCAGAATCCGGCGCGAACTCGGCATCCCCAGGCGTGACGCGGAGACGGTGACGACCATGGCCATAGCCTTCGCCATCACCATTGTCTACTACTTCACAGCCAACGTGTGGCTGACAATGCTGGTGCACCTGGCCATACAGTTCGGGCTACTGGCCCACGTGGCGATGTACCGCGGATTAGTGGATGACGAAGGAAAGGACCAGCAGGACAGCGAACAACGCGCTCGCGATGATCGCTATCCTCTTTAGATCACCGTACACGTAGGCGTACTGACTGCCCAGTTGTACGACCGAACTCGCCGGAGGCCTGTCGGCGTTGTTCTCGCTTATTTCCTTGGGGAGGGCGCGGGCTCCGGCCCCGACTGCCTTCTTGGCGGTTGACCTTCGCCGTGCGCGACGCGATTTCCTAGCCATTCTCCATCTTCCTCTGCGCTATTGGTTGGCCAGTTCAGCGATGACCACCACTCGATGCGTGTCGATCATGTAGGGGTGACACGTGATGAGAGTGAGGGTGGCACTTGGGGTGGACTCCAGCAGGCTCACCTCTGTGGGCTCCACCACCATCTTGGCCACCACCACATAAGTGTAGGGAGTGTCGCCTGCGTAGAGCACTGCCTGATCACCGATGTTGAGGTCCTCGAGATGCCTGAATATCTCTCCGTACACATCGTTGTGGCCAGAAACGACCACGTTGCCTCTCTCGCCAGGGTTTGCTGAGCCGATGCGGTGCCCGGCCCCCATCTTCAACTCTTCCCACCCATCCCCTTCGACCACGGGCACGTCCACCTTGATGGCCGGAATGACGATCCTTGATGCCTGTCGAGGCCCGGGCGTGGGAATGGGAATGGAAGCTCCCGGCTCCACCAGGTGACGAAGCTGATCCGGCACGGTGCCTTCGGACCCGGGAGGCAGACTGCCGCCAGGCAGCAC
>CAZQDO010000752.1:0-1662 GCA_964592085.1 uncultured Anaerolineae bacterium
GTAGTCAATTCAATGGAGATTGAGCACCAACAGGTTGAAAAAGCCGGGGAAGGTCAGGACGTGGGAGTAAAGGTGTTGCGCCGGGTGCGGCCGAAGGACAAGGTATACAAGCTGGTGGGCGAGGAGTAGCCGCCTCTCCTCGCGCCGCCACGGGGCCGAGATGCCTCATAAGTAAGTGTTACCGAAACAGGATCCGATGCATCAGAAGTAGTGTTACCGAGCGTTGTTGGTCTCTGTCAGGTCTGGTCGCTCGGCTGTGCCCCAGAGCTCCCGGAGCAGCTCGTCGATCTTCCGCTGGATGTGCGCCGGGTTGAGAGCCATCACCTGCTCCTCAAGGGCGGCTTGAGCTGCGCCGGTGAGGATGCCAGCAGCCAGCAACCGCTGATAGGGCGTCCGGGGCGTATCGTAGCGCCTGATCACCTTGGCGCCCAAGCGTTCCTTCCTCGCCAGCTTGCGCACGGGGCGGAAGAAGTTGGTTTGGATGCTGAGCAAGCGGTAGAGCTGCTGGAGCAACGCATAGGCGCGCTGAGACCGGTAGCGTTGGTACCCCACGTGACGACGGACGCTCTGCCAGTTCTTCTGCTCCACGTACGCCTGATCGTTCTTGCGGTAGCCGCGGCCCCGAGTGAAAACGATGCCTTCTCGCTGGCACCAGCGATGGAGGAGATGGTTGATGAACTCCGACCCGTTGTCGCTGTGGAGGGCTTTGAGGGCAAAGGGCAGCCGTTCACGAATGTGGTGGATAGCGGTACCGACGCGCTGCTTCCCCATGCCCCACACGGGCTGTAGCTCCGTCCAGCCGAGAGCCACGTCGATGGCGCACAAGGTGGTGAGGTAGAAGCCCTCGGCGCTCTCGCCGCAGTGGAGGACGAGGTCGGCCTGGAGCGAGCCGGGCTCGACATCTCCCCAGTCGCTCCAGGTCCGGATGGGGATCTGGCTCTTGAGGGTGGTCGTAGCTGGGCTTTGGCGCTGGGGCTGCCTCAGCCGCCCCATGCGGGCCTGTCTGTGCCGGCGGAGCAGACGGTCGATAGTGGAGGGGCTGATGGTGAGGAGCAACTCCCGCACCTGGGGACTGAGGCGCAGCTCGCCGTGTCGCTCCAAGGCAGCAAGCAGGTCAGGGATCACCGCGGCGAGGAGCTTGCCACACATCCTGTCCCCTACCTTCCAAAGCTGCGCCAGCGCCTGTGCCACCTCTGGCCCGTACCGCGCTGGCCTGCCGTGGCGAGCGGCCCGAGGCCGACCGTTCTTGGCCAACAGCCGGATCGCCGCCTTGCGATGCATGCCGGTCGTCTGACAGAACTCGTCGAGAATCCGCTTCTTCACCCCCTTCTTGGCTGCCCGATAGCGGGGCCGCAATTCGGCTGCGTATTCGTGTACGGTCAAGCGGGTCATGGCGCCTCCCCTGTTTTCGGTAACAGGACTTATGAGGCATCACCCGCCTTTTCGGTAACACTTCTTATGAGGCAGATCGGAAGGTTGACCCGACATGAAGGCCAGCGTAGCATACCATTGCCTAGGGGTGGTGCCCATTCTGCTGCCACCGGCTTCGAATGGGGAATCCCCGCAGACCTGACGACGGCGCTCGACCGCCTGAGGACCTGACCGGTCCTTCCATCCTAGAAGGGGCTTGGACTATGGCATTCGCACTGGACGGCATTCGTG
>CAZQDO010000753.1:0-1645 GCA_964592085.1 uncultured Anaerolineae bacterium
TCAACTGCCGCAGCCGCGCACCAATGGGGTCGTGCTTTCCCAGGAGATTGCCACAGCACTCAACCTGGAAATCGGCGACACGTTCGATTGGACCAAGGATGATATCGCCTATGCCAGCATCGTCAGCCCGCTGCAAGTGGTGGGTATCCTCTTTGGCGATGTTCGTCTGGGGATCATGTCTTACGAGTATCTGGACAGCCACGAGCGCTACCGCGACATAGCGAGTTACGGCGTGCTGGTCATGGCTCACCCTGGCCGTGAGGCGGCGGTGGATGACTTTCTCAGGCAGACCATTCGCAGTTCCCGCACCCAAACCTATACGCACCAGACCCTGATGGAAGAGGTGGCGAGAAGTGAGGCATCGCTCTACGCAGTTGCTATTCCGATCATGCTGTTAGCGGCGACAGCTGTTACGCTGGTCATCGGGTCCGTCAACCGGCTGGCGTTCATGCAACGGCTACCCGAGTTTGGCACACTGCACGCCGTCGGCCTCAGCAAAGGCTGGTTAGTGCGCCGCCTGACGTTGGAAATGGCCGGGCCGGCGGTTGCCGGTTGGGCGTTGGGTATCTTGATGTCGTTGGGGGGAATGGCTGTCCTGAACGCCATTGTCTATACACCCCAAGGGTTTGCCTACAACCCTATTCAGGGGTCGGCGTTCCTGCTTGTAACACCCTTGCCACTGGCGGTGATTGGATTTACGCTTCTCACCGCCACCCGCGCTTTGGGGCGGATGGATGCCGTGGCGATTGTCGAGCGGGGCGAGTTGAGCCTGGAAGAAAAGGGAGCCCTGCCCGGCGCGCCCGGCAGGGCAGGGCTATTGCTTCGTCCGCTGGCTTCGACTACATTCTACCAGCGGCACAAAGGTCAGGCAGTGGCGCTGATCGGTACCACGGCGTTGATGATCGTGGGTACAGCGTTACTCGTCTTCATACTCGGGGCCGCCACCGATGCCATGCAGCCGCCGCTGAACAATCTAAGCCGGATGAGTTTAGTCTCTCCAAAAGGTTTGCCACTGGATATGACCGTGATGGCGCAGATCCGCGCGCATCCGGCGATGGAGCGCGTTATTCCCGTCACCGTCTTTTCGCCCCTGGAGATCGCGATTCCTCCGCTGATGACCGACTATCCTCTCGAGGCCTACGCCGTCGCCGCAGAGGACATGACCTATCTGGTGGAACTATATGGTCTGAAACTGGCCGAAGGCCATTTGCCGCGCCCCAACACCAACGATATCGTCATTCCCTGGGCCGCCGCTCAAAACCGGAACATCCAGGTGGGCGACGTGATTGGCAGTCGCGCTCAGCCCATCTACCCAGACGCGCCCACGCTGCCTTCCGAGCTGGTGGTCTCGGGCATCTTTGCTCCGGCAGAGAACCCGGCCGAGAACACCTGGTTCAGCTTTATCTCCCAGGAGTTTGTCAACGACTATCGGAGCGACTGGGCTGCCAATCTCTCACTCATCGTCGTGCCTAAGGCTAGACAGAGAGCGGCGCTCGACGAGTGGCTGGAAAGCAAAATGAGCGGGGCGCGGCGTACCGTGCTTACATATAGCAATCAGCAGGCGTGGTTCCAAAAAACAACAAACATGGTGCTGTTTACCTTTTCGCTTATGGAAAGTGCCATCGCTCTGGTGGCAGCTCTGGCC
>CAZQDO010000754.1:0-1643 GCA_964592085.1 uncultured Anaerolineae bacterium
GGCCAAACAGCGAGGTGAGGGATGGCCTCGACTGCTGCCTCACGTAACAGAGCCAAGGTGGCGCGAGGTAAAAATGCTGACGTATGGCTTCGCCCAGGCGGATTATGCTCCCGCAGCGCAAGCCTACCTGGACTGGCTTTCTTCTCTAAAAGGGGACGGGGAAACACACCTGGTCGGGCTGGAACTGGCCGGGGCGGCGGTGCTGGAATTGGAACGACCGGATGCCGCCCTGCGCGGCAGACAGGCAGAGCGCCTGGTGGCGGCGCTCGCCGATCGGCAGGTGGATGCGTCCGGCGTGCTGCGCGCCCGGGCGGGCGATACCCTGGCCAGATTGGGTGATCCTCGCTTTCGGGCCGATGCCTGGTACCTGCCCGATGAGCCGCTGCTGGGCTTCCTGGAGGTGCCCGCCGGCCCGTTCGTGATGGGTAGCCGGGATGATACGTTAATCTTCATCGGGAAGGAGACCCCCCAGCGCGAAGTGGATTTGCCTGCCTTTCGCATCGGTAAGTATCCGGTAACTAACGCTCAGTATGCAGCCTTCGTCCAGGACGGCGGCTACACCCAAAAATGGCAGAGGTGCTGGACACAGGCGGGATGGGATTGGAAGGGCGACAGAGCCGGGCCGGATACATACGGGGGCGTCTTTGACCTGCCCAATCACCCCGTGGTAGTAGTGAGTTGGTACGAAGCAGTGGCCTTTTGCGGCTGGCTGACGGAGCGGTTGCGCGTGGCGGGAGAGGTCCGCCCAGACGAGGTGGTGACCTTGCCCAGCGAGCCCCAGTGGGAGAAGGCGGCACGCGGGACAGATGGGCGCGTCTACCCCTGGGGCGACCAGCCTGATCCGGGGCGCGTCAATTACGGCGATACCGGGGTAGGCGCCACCAGTGCAGTGGGCTGTTTTCCGGTAGGGGCCAGCACGTACGATGTTATGGATATGAGCGGCAACGTGTGGGAGTGGTGCCGCACCAAGTGGCAGGAGAGTTACCATGACTACGAGGGTGATGACCTGGCAGGTGCGGCCAATGACCTGGAGGGGGATGCCCTCCGAATGTTGCGCGGCGGCGCGTTCGACGGTAATGAGAGGTTCGTTCGCTGCGCGTGCCGCCTCAGGAACAACCCGGACCTCAGGAACCCCAGCGTCGGGTTTCGTTTGTGCGTGGCTCCCGGCTTTCTTTGACTCTGGTCTCTGCGCCTCCAATCCTCTGAGACACTGACTCTCCGGCCTCTTGCGCGAGCGTAGCGAGTGCCCCCGAATCCCGCCGCCCTTCGTCTGCGCTCAGGGTAGGGAGGCGGGTCGCGGGTGGGGAATTTTGGCAGGTCACAGCACGATGAAGATGTGTCTCTATCCGAGGATCTACGCTTGGGACAATCTACTGCTGGCCCTGTCATTGACAGGCCACCGCAAGGCCAGCAAGGGCAAACGCGGCAAGGCGCCGGCCGCCAGCTTCGAGTACCACCTGGAGGACAACCTGATTACCTTACAGGCCGAACTGGGCGATAAGACCTACCAGCCCGGGGCTTACTATAGCTTTTACATCAAAGACCCCAAGCGACGGCTGATCAGCGCCGTCCCCTGCCCTGCGCTTGTGATGGGGCTGGGGCGGGCGACGGCCACTCGTTGATGAAAAGACGCCCACCATAGG
>CAZQDO010000755.1:0-1640 GCA_964592085.1 uncultured Anaerolineae bacterium
GCTGAGGAACTCTCTCTGGCGACCCGTAAGCTTCATGGTTTCCTCCCTTCCCAAAAAGCCAAAAGAAACAAATAAATTATAGTAATCCTGGCAAATCTGTCAAATCGCCAAAAGTGTAGAACCTTCACCACACCTCCCCCACCTCTTCATAATTCCTTCACGGGTTTGTGGCATAATGGAGTCAGAGAGATGGGGTAAAACCGAGCACCAATGGGAGGCGTGGACCATGCAGCGAATGAAAGTTGCGCCGACGAGGGAACGGGCGAACGAGATCGCTCAAGGGATCGTAGCTATCGCCTTGTTCAGCCTGCTGATGGGACTCTGGGCCTACCTCTGGGTTCCGTTGCCCATCTTCTAATCATCAAATTCAAGGAGGTGAGTAAACGTGGAGAATGTGATCAGTGAGTTCCGCATCGTGGAGACCGATGATGGCTATCGCATTGAGATCAAAGGCGACAAGGAAGCCATCAAGAAGGCCACGAAGGGCTTCCCCTTCCGTCATGGACTCCGTGGCCCAGGCCACTTCTTCTTCCATCGGCATGCCAAGCCGATGATGGGCTTCTGTGGCCCCTGGATGGAAGAGGCATGCCATGCAGAGCCGGAAGGCGACGCTGCCGAGACCTAGAACTCGTCGGCAGTGCCGGAAAGATCAGGGGCGCACAGGCAGCCGTGGGTTGTCCGTGCGCCCCCTCTGTTGGTGCAACGAATAAGGAAAAGAGAAATGTCACTATCAGACCGACTGCACTTCAAAATGGTGTCCCTGGTTCATGAGACTCTCTATGGCCTGTTTAGAGATCCATACGAGGCTTTGAACGCCGCTGGGCTTGAGCCAGGTCAAAAGGTATTGGAAGTTGGGTGCGGGCCAGGCTTTTTCACCATTCCCGCAGCCAGGATCGTGGGAAGGGAAGGGAGCGTTACCTCACTGGACATCAGTCCGTTGGCTGTGGAGAGAGTTCAACAAAAGATCGAGAGGGAAGGGGCAACCAACGTGGAGACTGTGTTGACCGATGCCGCTCATACAGGGTTGCCCGATCAGAGCTTCGATCTCGTCTTCGTTTTCGGTCTTGCTCACCCCGTCGGGGACATGCAGGATATCCTGAACGAACTACACCGGATTTTGAAGCCGGCGGGAATACTCGCTATTGAGGGAGCGTCCCCGGTCTCAGATGGGCTGTTTTACCCTGTGAAGCGTCAGGGCAGGATTTCCCAATTCAAAAAGGCTGAGGAGTAGTCAGATTTGCAAATTCGCGGCGTTCGTGGTAAAAATGGTAGTCGGGGAAGCGAAGCATGAACGAAACGATTCTGGTGGTGGACGACGAACCGAAAATCGTCAAGCAGGCAAGGGACTATCTGGAGAAGGGCGGGTTCCGCGTCGCCACGGCTGCCGATGGCAAGATGGCACTGGCTGTGGCGCGGCACGAACGCCCCGACCTGGTCGTGCTCGACCTGAACCTGCCAGAGGTGGATGGTCTGGACGTCTGCCGGGCGCTGCGGCGCGAGTCGGACGTGCCCATCATCATGCTCACTGCTCGCGTGCAGGAGACCGACCGGCTCATCGGCCTGGAGCTGGGCGCGGACGACTACATCACCAAACCCTTCTCGCCTCGCGAGTTGGTGGCCCGCGTGCGGGCGGTGCTGCG
>CAZQDO010000756.1:0-1621 GCA_964592085.1 uncultured Anaerolineae bacterium
TTGACGTGAGGCTGCCGCGTTTCAAGCTGGTGGTGATCACCGGCGTCTCTGGCAGCGGCAAGTCGTCGCTGGCCTTCGACACCCTCTACGCCGAGGGCCAACGCCGCTACGTCGAGTCGCTCTCCGCCTACGCCCGCCAGTTCATCGGCCAGATGGAGAAGCCGAAGGTGGACTTCATCGGCGGCCTCAGCCCCGCCATCGCCATTGAGCAGAAGGCAGTGAGCAGGAACCCCCGCTCGACAGTGGGCACGGTGACGGAGATCTACGACTACCTGCGGGTGCTCTTCGCCCGCGTCGGCACGCCCCACTGCCCGCAGTGTGGACGCGAGGTGCACGCCCAGTCGGCCCAGGAGATCGTGGAGCAGATGAGCACACTGTCGGCGGGCACGCGCTTCCAGTTGTTGGCTCCGCTGGCCCGCAACCGCAAGGGAGCGTTTCAGGACGTGTTCGCCCAGGCTCGCGCCGACGGCTTCTCCCGCGTGCGGGTGGATGGCCAGGTTCGTGGCCTCGACGAGAAGATCAGGCTGGACAAGAAGAAGCACAATATCGAGCTGGTGGTGGATCGGTTGGTGGTTCCAGGAGATGAGGCAACGAGGGATGAGGGAACCTCACTACCCATTGACTTTCGCTCCCGCCTCACCGACTCCGTGGAGACCGCCCTGCGAGCGGGCGACGGCCTGGTCATCATTGATCGGGGCAACGGAGACGAGTGGCTCCTTTCCGAGCAGAACGCCTGCCCTGCCTGCGGGCTGAGCTTCCCTGAGCTGACGCCGGCCATGTTCAGCTTCAACTCGCCCATGGGCATGTGCCCTGAGTGCAACGGCCTGGGCACCAAGGTCGAGTTCGACCCCGCCCGCTTCGTTGATCCCGACAAGAGTCCGCACGACGGCGGTATCCGCACCTGGGGCGAACTGCGCAAGAAGAAGTCCAGCGGCACATACAAAGTGGCGCAGCAGATCGTCGAGCACTTCGGCCACGATCTGGACACGCCCTGGCGCGATTTGTCGGAGGAATGTCAACAGGCCATCCTGTACGGCGGCGTCAAGGTGAAGTGGCAATCGGAAAGCACGCGGGCCTCGTGGCAGGGTGAATGGGACTACGAGGGTACCATCAACACCACCCGCCGTCGCTATCATCAAACCAAATCAGAGTACACACGCCGCTGGTACGCCAGCTTTATGAGCCAACAGCTTTGCCCCACCTGTCGCGGCCAGCGGTTGCGTCCAGAGAGCGCGGCGGTGACCCTGGGTGGCAAGACCATCAACCAGGTGACGGCATTGAGCATCGGCGAGGCGCTGGAGTGGGTCGAGGGCCTATGGCCGGACGAGTCAGCGAGTCAGCGAATCAGCGAATCAGCGAATTTGCCACTTGCAGACTCGACTTGCAAACTTGCCAACTTGCCAACTTGCCCGCTTTCCCCGGAGCAGTTGGAGATCGGTGAGGAAGTGCTCAAAGAGATTCACGAGCGCCTCCACTTCCTGTTGAACGTCGGCCTGCACTACCTGACCCTCAACCGCCCTGCGCCGACCCTGGCCGGCGGCGAGGGGCAGCGCATCCGCCTGGCCAGCCAGATCGGCTGCGGGCTGGTGGGGGTGCTCTATGTTTTGGACGAGCCCAGCAT
>CAZQDO010000757.1:0-458 GCA_964592085.1 uncultured Anaerolineae bacterium
CTCCTACACGGTGTTCACCCATCTGCTCGATGCCAGCGACCACATCTGGGCGCAGCGTGACAGTGTGCCAGGGAACGGCCAGGTGCCCACCGATACCTGGGTGGAGGGGGAGATCGTCACCGACGTGTATGAGCTCGAGGTGGATCCGCAAACCCCGCCCGACCTTTACGTCCTGGAACTGGGCATGTACGACGCCGCGACCGGGCAGCGCCTTCCAGTCTACGATCTGGCGGGACAGCCCGTGGGCGACAGGGTGCTATCAGAGTCGATCACTGTACTGCCCTAGGGAGGGGGTTCTCCTTGGGTCCGCCAGAGCAGGGTCGCACGTTCCGCCCGATCGATCTCCCCCTGACCAGACAAATGCCGTGGCGATTGGCATAATCCTCCTGGCCTTGCGAGAAGCGCGGCGGCCTTCCTGGGGCAGGAGGCCTGTGGGGCGGCGACGGGGACGCGCACGG
>CAZQDO010000757.1:468-1617 GCA_964592085.1 uncultured Anaerolineae bacterium
CCGGGCACGAATCGCGACGAGGTCAGGAATCGCGTGGCTGAGTTCGTCCGAACGTGGCGTGTTAGTCCTGATGCTTGCTTGCCTGGCCACGATCGTGTGGCGCGGGCCGCGGGACGAAGCTTGACAGCAATACCACTATGAGGTATACTGTAGTTGACCTCGCCGCTTTCTTCGTGCCACCAGGTGACGCACTCCACCACCACTGCACAAGGCTGGTTATCCCTGCAACAGCGTCAACCTTGCACCAGTAGGCATTCACACCGTGTAAGCCGAGCGGCGCACAGTTGTAGTGCGTGAGGCAGGCTATGAAAGGGAGGTACTCTGATGGCGCGACGGCAAGGCCCACCCACCAATGGAAAGCGGTTCGTAGGGAATACCAACACAGAGGAAGTGCATGATCTCGACAATGAGAAGACGGGGCCCAACGAGTGTCAGATAGACGAGATTATCGCTGCAGGACACGCTGTGATATTCTCGCCTGACACTTTGGCGGAAGCCCACCGTCAAGGCTACGATAACTGCGCCTATTGCATCGGTGGCTCGCGATGGTAGTCACGAAACAGCAAAGCTGATGAGCCTGCCACATCATGGATTGCGCCCTCAGGTAGCGCGGACTAGCACTAGAGTTCCAGATGACGCTGCCAGGTGCGAGGGCGCAATCCTAGTGCGCTGCGACATGGATCGAAGGAGGAGTTCGTGACCGAGCGTGACGTGTATGTGCACTTCACCGATTGCTTTGAGGTGGACCCCAACCTGCTGGACGCATATGGAGCTTTCGACGTCTCGTTAGTCAATGATCTTCCCCTCTTCATCGATCCTTTCTTGCTGTTCAACAGCGACAAGGCGGACTATCGGGCACTGCATGACAGCATGATTCGGTACCTTCGTTTTCTAAGAGACAGGGCGATTCACGGCGCCATATCCCCCGCTCTTGTCAAGGCATGGTATACCTTCCCTGAACTGAAACAGACGTGGCTGGGCTTCTCTCAAAAGGGCAATGCTGGCAGAGGGCTCGGTGCCGACTTTGCGTCTTCGCTGCACCAGAATCTGAATACCATCTTCTCCAGCTTCGGTGATGAGGTGGTCACGCGCGGAAGTCACATGGAAAAGCTGACTCTGATCAGGGGCGGCGTAGGCAGAGACAAGATC
>CAZQDO010000758.1:0-1375 GCA_964592085.1 uncultured Anaerolineae bacterium
GGGTGTCCTGGGTCGGAGCATATGATCTAATTGGCAATGTTTGGGAATGGGTGAGTGACTGGTATAGCGGCGACTACTATGTCGTGTCACCAGCACAGAACCCTAGCGGTTCAGAAATGGGCATCTCGAAAGTTATGCGTGGGGGCAGTTGGGAGACTGACATGAAGTACGACCGTACGGCCCACCGCCGCGACGCCACGCCAGACTTTACTGACTACAACATAGGGTTTCGATGCGCGGTTTCGACCAGCGATTGAGAGGCTGATGGTAATTTCTGTACTCGGCAGCTCAGCCTACTCGGCTGGAGGTACCGGTGAACACCGGATTCTGCTGGCGAGTTTGGCTAGAGGAGAGCGGGACCGTTATCCAAAGTGCCGTAAATAGCTTGCCATTGCGGTCGAAAACAGAGCCAGGTCTTGCAGCTGTTATACCCATCGCTCCACACCCTGGTCAGGGCATAGGCTGTTGCTCCATTTTCCACGTTGACCGATCTCCTTTCTTTCGGTGAGAAAAACCAGGTTATCGTCATCCGCCTTCCGCCTGCCTCGCCAGCTTAACGGAGGTCCCTTCCACCGCCAGGTGCTCCAGCAAGTAGCTGCACAGCCGCCCCTTGAGCGAGCAGCGGCGCAGTAAGGACTGCTTGACGGATAGATCGCGGATGGCGTAGTCGGGGTGGAGTATCCGGGTTCTACCCAGGTCCATGCGACTGACTTCATCTCTCAGAAACTGACGGAAGGCCTCCATCTCTTGGGGTGTAAGCCCCGAGAGATCAAGCGCCGCCCGGGCTCCGGCCTGTATTTCGGCCAGTTGGTCGGCCAGCAGGCGCTGGAAGCGGGCTTCCTGGCGATACAGGCCCAGGAAACGTGCCTTCACCTGGGGGTCCTGATCCCGGGGATCTCGCTCGTACTCCCGGGCAAAGCGCTCGGCATTACTGGCGTCGACATTAGCCGCGACGACCAGCTCGCGCAACGCCCCCGTCCACAAGTCAGACGGCAACAGGATTCTGCCTGGCCCACCAGGAACTATACCTCCACTGTCAACAGGGGGCTGGGCAGGAGTTACATCCGCTTGGATATCTACCGCCGTCCAGTCGAACAGCGGTAACTGAACGATCTTCGATGATGTGGCTCTCGATCTGCTCATCTCCTGCCCCCCATTACAGTAGAACGCCACCGGCGAAGCCGTAATTGCCGAAGCGAGGCTCAGGCAGGTCGTGCACCAGGCGCAGATAACACTCGTACCGGCTGGCTGTGACCCCGGGCGGCAACAGGGTTTCCAGGGCGATCAGTCGCGCGTCCCACCTGGCGACGTTTCTCTCCGCATCTTCCCGGGTCAGACCGTCTATGGCCCGCAACCTTTGGATATTCATTTCGGT
>CAZQDO010000758.1:1385-1614 GCA_964592085.1 uncultured Anaerolineae bacterium
CCTGCAGCACCTTCAGCCACAGGTCGTCGAAGCTGGGAATGACGTCGGGCATGAGCACCTGCTCGTGAAGAGGGGTAATCCGACCCTCGCAGGAGGCTGCGTAATACAGCCAGTCCGGGACGCTCTCTCGCAGATGATGAGAGATATGTAGTTCCTTCGCCCGCTGCACCAGGAGGGCGGCGATGCCGTGTTCCATGCTGGCCAGGACGTCTCGAACGGGGAGCAGAGA
>CAZQDO010000759.1:0-1602 GCA_964592085.1 uncultured Anaerolineae bacterium
CCTCGTCTCTGGCGGGCCTGGCGGCCAGCGTGGGACTGACCACGTACATCTTCGTCCCCCAGACGGCTCCCCAGGCCAAAGTGGCCCAACTGCTCATCTTCGGGGCCAACGTCATCATGGTGAAGGGCACCTACGATCAGGCCTTCGACCTCTGCCTGGAGGCCTCCAAGGAATACGGCTGGTACAGCCGCAACACGGCCTACAATCCCTACCTCTCCGAAGGCAAGAAGACGGCTGCCCTGGAGATCTGCGAGCAGTTGGGGTGGGAAGCACCCGACCGCATCTTCGTCTCCGTGGGCGATGGCTGCATCATCGGAGGACTGTGGAAAGGGCTCAAAGATCTGCGTGCCCTGGGCTTCATTGACAAGATGCCGAAGCTGATGGGCGTGCAGGCCGAGGGGGCAGCGCCTCTGGTCAATGCCTGGCGGGAGGGGACGGAGGAGACCAAGCCCGTCGTCCTCGACACTCTGGCCGACAGCATCTCCGTGGGCGTGCCTCGCGACCGCATCAAGGCCCTGCGGGCCGTGCGGCAGACCGGCGGGGAGTACGTGGCTGTGAGTGACGAGGAGATTTTGGACGCCATGCGCGTCCTGGCGCGGGGAGCGGCCGTCTTCGCCGAACCCGCCGGGGCGACGGGCTTTGCCGGCCTGGCCAAGCTGGTGCGGGAGGGTCGGATTGACCCGGAGGAGCGCATCGTGGTGCTGGTCACTGGCAACGGCCTCAAGGACGTGGCCAGCGCCATCCAGGCCACCGGTCAGCCGAACCTCATCGAGCCGACGATGGAAGACCTGCGGCGGTTGATGGGGAGGATAGGCGGGTATGCGTCAACTTAAGGCCGCTCTCAGCGGTTGACAACCAAAGCTCAATGTACAAAAATACCTTCAAGCTAGCTTGAGAAGTACACACCTTACGGCTGATATGATGATTGAAACGATATCCGATCCCATGTTGCCTGCCCACCGTTGAACCCGCCACCATCCCCGAACAAGCTTTTCAGGCCTAAATCGGGCGCGTAGATAGCCTCAAACTACCCTTCCATCGTTACCCCTACGGCTACCTCATTTATGGTATAATAATGCTAGACAAGTTGTGAAAGCCTGAGGAACTCCTTCACACAGATTTAGGCGCAGATTCACAACGCGGCTCTTTATCTGCAGGCAACCTCACGCTAATGGAAATGGTCACAACCATTTAGGAGGGGGAAGCTGTGGCTCAGATCAGGGTGCTCATAGTTGAGGACTGTCCACTGATCCTGGAGGGGCTCAAGACTGTGCTGGCCCGGGAGGCGGACATCACCGTGGTTGGGGAGGCGTTGAGCGGCCAGGAGGCCCTGCGCCTGGTGGAGGAATTGGCCCCCGATGTGGTGCTGCTGAACGCGACATTGCCGGACATGGATGGGCTGGTGGTGCTGCGGCGCTTACGGGAGGCCCACCCCGAAGTACAAGTGCTGATGGTGGGTGCCTACGTTGAACACGTAGGTAGGGCGCTGGTGAGTGGGGCAGCCGGGTATCTGTACAAGTATGAGAAGTTGGGGGAGATAGGGGAGCTGGTGCGCCAGGTGGGGCTGGGGGAGCAGTTGTGGACGAAAGCTCAGATGGCCCA
>CAZQDO010000760.1:0-1596 GCA_964592085.1 uncultured Anaerolineae bacterium
ACCCCGCAGAGGTTTTCAGATTGCTCGATGTAAGCATTCCCCACACCTAGCGGAGGTCAAACTCACGGCGTACGCCTAAATAGGCGCATGGTGCGACACGAGGCTGTTTGTGTGGCTGTGGATACTGTGTAGTGACCCCCTAGAATTGGACAACTACGATAGTTCAAGTAGAATTAGTCCGAGAAAGGGGAAACACTATGTCAAAGCGTCGAACGTTTACACCGGAGTTCAAGGCTCAGGCAGTCCTGGAAGAACTGACCGGCGTCAAGGACAAAGCCGAAATCTGCCGGGAGTACCGGCTGAGGACACAAGTCTTCTCTCGCTGGAAAGCGGAATTCCTGAAACGAGCACCCGAGATCTTTGCCACAGAGCCCAGCAGGGGCGATGAGCAGGAGCGGATCGCCGAGCTGGAGCGGATGGTAGGGCGACTGACGATGGAGCTAGAGATGGCAAAAAAAGCCTCGAGCATCTTGACCTCCCTCTCGACCAGAAACGGGAGGTGATCAACGTGCTTGCTCAGGATTATCCCGTCAGCGTGGCTTGCGATGTCCTTGGTTGTGCCAGGAGCAGCTACTATCACCAAGCCACCGAGCAACCTGATGAGGCAGGACTCAAGGCGGCCATCAAGGCTGTAGCCGCTGAGTGGCCCACCTATGGCTACCGACGCGTCACAGCGCAGCTGCGGCGCCAAGAATGGCTCGTGAACCACAAGCGCATACGGCGTTTGATGCGGTTGATGGACATCCAGGTCAAGACCAAGCACAGGAAGCGCCGTACAACCAACAGTGAGCACGATTTCCCCCGCTACCCAAACCGGGTCCAAGACTTGGAGATCGTGCGGCCCGAGCAGGTCTGGGTGTCAGATATCACCTACGTCCGCCTACGCTACGATTTCGTCTACCTGGCAGTGATGATGGACGTCTTCACCCGCGGCGTTCGCGGATGGCATCTGGGGCGTAGCTTGGATCACGCGTTGACCCTGGTCGCTCTACAGCGAGCACTGGCCAAGCATCCTGCACCAGAGATTCACCACTCTGACCAAGGTGTCCAATACGCGGCCACGGCCTATACCCAGGTACTCCAGGATGTTAATGTCCAGATCAGCATGGCCGATGTGGGCCAAGCCTGGCAGAACGGTTACGCTGAACGCCTCTTACGAACGATCAAGGAAGAGGAAGTTGACTTGTCAGAGTACCTCGACTACAATGATGCCTACTGTCAGTTGGGTCGCTTCCTCGATGACGTGTACATGCACAAGCGTATCCATTCTTCGCTGGGCTACCTCACCCCGGCCGAATTCGAAGCACAGTGGCGAAGGGAGCAGGCCCTGGCCCTCGAATTGAACTAAAAACCGCCGGAAAAGTGTCCAATCTCAGGGGTTCACTTCAAATTGCTGTCGATGGCAACTATGAGCACGTCAAAGGTATAGGCTCGACTTCGTTGGACGTCCTGAACGAAAGCCCGCAACTCAGACAAAGCGGTTCCAGCACCACCGGTGACGTTACGTAGTTCATGGCGCAGGGCTATTCTGGGTATGTTCTGTTCAGTTGCAATGCGTTCAATCAGTGTCTGCAAAAACCGAGCGTGAGCGATATC
>CAZQDO010000761.1:0-1582 GCA_964592085.1 uncultured Anaerolineae bacterium
GCTCCCATGCCGCCGGTCCGCGGGCGTGGGAGCCCGCTCTGCTCAGAACTTGGATCTACTGAGACTGAGAGGTCGGGACCATTGTGGATGCTGGGGGCGGCGAGTGCTCTGCTGATGGTGCTTGCCCTGCTGGGCGGTTGCGCCCCGTCAGCGCCGCCGCTTCTGCCCGACGATGCGGAGTACCTCGGTATAAGCTACAGTTTGAAACTGGTGAGAGCCATTGGCCAACGCTGGGGTGAGCGGGGGCCTGGCTTTGGCAACGTGGTTGACTTTGCGGTGGATCAAGACGGTAACATAGTACGTATCTGGTGGCGGATACTCGACAAACTCGACTCCGACGGCGAGTTGATGTGGCAAGTGGAGCTGGGTGAGGGTTTCCGAGACGAGGTAGACCTCAGCCTGGTAGAGATGGCGTTGGAGCCCTGCATAGCGCTGGACGCCAGCGGAAACGTCTACGTCGCTGACACCATAGCGCATCGGATCCTCAAGTACACTCCTGCCGGAGACCTGGAATGGATAAAGGGGAGATTGGGGAAAAGTCCCGGCGAGCTCAAGGCCCCCACTGGCGTTGCCGTAGACCAGGCTGGCAGCTTGTACGTAGCGGATGCCGGCAACCGTCGTGTGCAAAAGCTGGATAGCGATGGAGACTTCGTCTGGGAGATCACCTCGTTCGAGGGCTATCCAAGCTGGGTTGCGATTGATGAAAAGGACTACCTGTACGTTCTGGATCATCGGCTCTGGTTTGACGAGGATGGCACCTGGGACTACAGCACGCCGTGGAGCCTGTTGGTCTTCGATACTGAGGCGAATCTCTTGCATCGCCTACCTGTCTCTGAGACTCTCGAAGATGCGTCTTTGTGGGAGATCCTGCGAGTGGGTTTAGACCGTCATCAAGGTCATCTCTATTTCATCAGTGGTGATCGGTATCAAGAGAGCTTCTCCGTACGGGCCATTGATCCGATGAGCGGTCAGTTGTTGATGAACGTCTCCAGACCGGTGCTGGAGGATTATCAGGGGGTCCACGTTCCGGAAGGAATTTACGTTGATGGCCCAGGATATCTGTACTACACCCTGGGGAGTGATCTGCTTCAATATCGAATCGTGGATGCCTTCGTGGAAGCCCGCGATAACTACCTGCGAGGCGATTACGAGGCCGCAGCTTCGCTCCTGAGTGAGATCGCATCCATCGGCCCGAGTAACCCCAATGCGCTATACTATCTCGGACATAGCCTGGAACAGCTCAATCAGCCTGATCAGGCGATAGTGTCCTATCGGATGGCGGCCGAGCTTGCTCCACACAAGCTCGCCGGTCAACTGGCGTCGGCAGCCCTGGCTCGGCTCCACCCCGCGCCCCCGGCCAGAGATCCGCCGAACCCACCGCTGATCGTATCAGTTGTTGTCCTCTCCCTCATCGCCGTGCTCAGCCGAACGGTCTCCCATCGTCAGACGGGCTCGATCTGGGAGGCCGTCTATGGATTTGGAGCCACATTTCGTACCGTGGCCCTGTTGGCCTGCCTGACGGTGCTCCCGCTGATCCTGCTGGTGCATGGGATCCTGAGCGCTGGTGGGCCATCGGGTTTTG
>CAZQDO010000762.1:0-1576 GCA_964592085.1 uncultured Anaerolineae bacterium
TTCCAAACCCTGGACACCTCAGAAGCGGGCAGCCGATAGCGGGGCACGTAAGCCCCATAGCCGACAATGCCGACCTCGCGGTCTGGCTTCAGCAACAGAGAATCTGTAGTCAAGGACAAGCCTCCAATATCTAATATCCAATATCCAGTTCCCGCACGAACCCCTGCGCCCGGTCGAGGCGAATCTTCCCCTCCGCCACCAGTCGCTCTGCAATGATCTCCACCAGGTCGCCCGTGGCTCCGGCAGCGATGGCCACCTGACGTGCGTGCAGTTCCATGTGCCCCCGCTGTATCCCTTCGGTAGCCAAAGCCCGCAAAGCCGCCAGATTTTGAGCGAGCCCCACAGCGGCCATGACCTCGGCCAGCTCTTGCGCCGTGGTCACACCCAGGATCTTCAGCGCTACTTTGGCTGTGGGATGCACTCGACTGGCCCCGCCGACGATGCCCACGGCCAGGGGCAGCTCCAGTGTGCCCGTCAGGTTTCCGCCGTCGTCCACGCTCCAGCGGGACAGTGAGGTGTAGCGCCCGCTGCGGGCGGCGTAGGCGTGGGCTCCGGCCTCCAAGGCCCGCCAGTCCTGGCCTGTGGCGATGGCCACGGCATCAATGCCGTTCATGATGCCCTTGTTGTGGGTGGCGGCTCGGTAGGGATCGTTGGCAGCCAGGGCGTAGGCCTCGACAATGCGCTTCGCCACAGTCTGGCCGGTGAATGACTGGAAGGCCAGCGCCTCGGCTGGAATGGTGCATTTGGCCCGGGCCAGCCGTTGGTCGGCCAGGTTGGAGAGGATGCGCAGCACCACCCGCCCGCCGGTGATGTTTTCCACCTCTGGGGCCAGGGCCTCGCACGCTGTGTTCACCGTGTTGGCACCCATGGCGTCGCGGCAGTCGAATAGCAGGTGAACGACCACCATCGGGCCGACCCCACTGTCCTCAACGATGCGCACGATCAGGTCGCGGGCCCCGCCGCCCAGGCTGACGATCAGGGGATCGGTCTGGTCAGCCAACTGGAGCAGGTGGCTTTTCCGGGCCAGGAGTTCGGAGCGAGCGGCCTGGGGGTCGGCGACGTCCAGCACCTGTATCTGGCCGATCATCACCGGCTCGTCACTGCTGGCAGTGAATCCGCCGCCAGCGCGCACCAACCGGGCAGCGAAGCTTGCCCCGGCTACCACAGAGGGCTCTTCGATAGCCATGGGGATGAGATAGTCCTGGCCGTTGATGAGGAAATTGACGGCTATCCCCAGGGGCAGGGCGTGGATGCCCGCCACGTTCTCGATCATCTGATCGGCCTGGGCCGGACTCAAGCCCTTGCCCATCAGGATTGCTTTCTCGCTGACCGTCAGTTCGGCCAGGTCTGCCACAACAGCCGCCCGGTCCTCCAGGCTTAGTTTGTAGAACCCAGGCAGGCGGGAGGATTTGCTCATCTATCCCTTTCGGTGCAATGTTACAGCAAAAAAGCCCTTTACGGGCTACTGCCAAAAGTATAACACAACATCCCTGCCAAAAACTACCAAATCTGCCCGGGAGGGAATCGGGATAGGGGGACGGCCTAACCGCCCCCCTCCCACACCACCGGACATGCG
>CAZQDO010000763.1:0-1575 GCA_964592085.1 uncultured Anaerolineae bacterium
CAGCAGCCTTGAGCCGCTCCCGCGCTTCGACGAAAGCGGTGGCGTCAGCCTCGGTGACCAGGGTGACACGGGCAGTGGCCTGGTCGCTGGCGGCCATGCGCTCGGCGATGATGCGCCGCAGCCCGGTGAGGGGCACGCTTTCGACGGCCAGCACCTCAACGGGTGGGACAGATGGCTGCGTTGGGGTTTCCTTGGGCCGCCCCAAGTCCTGCCGAAGGGTCAGATAGGCCAGCACGTCCTGCTCGACGATACGCCCCTTGGGGCCGGTGCCGGTCACCAGTGCCAGATTCACCTCTTTCTCCCGCGCCAGTTTCCGTGCCCGGGGCGAGACCAAGATGCGGCCAGTGGCAGGGTGCAAGGTTCCAGGTTCCAGGGTTGAAGGTTCCAGGGCTGCGGGTTCCAAGGCTGAATCTTGGGCCTCCACCCTTTGAACCTGGGAACCTTTGACCTGATAACTTTCAATGTCCTCATCCGCGGTACGGGTGATGAGGGCCACCACTGTCAGCACCGGCACCATCTCACCCACCGGCACCAGGATCTTGCGCAAAAAGCCCCGCGCCGTGGCCTCCACCTCCAGGGTCGCCTTGTCCGACTCGAAGATGAAGAGGAGATCGCCCCGTTTGACCGGGTCTCCCTCCTTCTTGACCCACTCGATGAGGGTACCCTCTTCCATAGTCTGCCCCAGTTTGGGCAGAATAACCTCAGTCACCATAGCCTATTCCACCTTTTAGTGCCTCCAATCACCGCAGCGCCTCACGGATGCCAGCGATGATCGCTTCCACATTGGGAATGGCCGCGTCTTCCAACGGCTCACTCATGGGGACGGGCACGTCCGCGGCACAGACCCGCATCACCGGCGCATCCAGCCAGTCGAACAACTCCTCCTGGATACGTGTGGCCAGTTCGCTAATAAACGACCCCGTCTTACAGGCTTCGGTGACGCCCACCACGCGTCCCGTCTTTCTGACCGATGCGGCCACCGTCTCCATATCCAGCGGCTTGAGCGTGCGTAAGTCAATCATTTCTACACTGATCCCCTCCTCCGCCAACTGCTCGGCGGCCTCCAACGCACGGCGCACCATGCGCGAGTAGGTGATCACCGTCACGTCAGAGCCCTCGTGCTTGACGTCGGCCACACCGAAGGGGATGATATAGTCCTCGTCGGGCACATCGCCCTCGACGCCGTAGAGCATCTTGTGCTCGATGAACATGACCGGGTTGTCGTCGCGAATGGCCGCCTTGAGCAACCCCTTGGCGTCGTAGGGTGTGCTGGGCATGACGACATAGATGCCGGGGAAGTGTACCCACAGCGCTTCCAGCGACTGGGAATGATGGGCTGCAATGGCTCGCCCAGTACCTCCCTCAGTGCGGATGACCATCGGCACCACCGTCTTGCCCCCGAACATGTAGCGGTTTTTGGCTCCCTGGTTGGCGATTTGGTCCATGGCCAGCGGCGTAAAATCCACGTACATGATCTCGGCCACCGGCCGCAGGCCACACATGGCCGCGCCCACCGCAGCTCCACCGATGGTCGCCTCGGATATCGGTGTGTCGCGCACCCGATCCGGCCCAAAC
>CAZQDO010000764.1:0-1563 GCA_964592085.1 uncultured Anaerolineae bacterium
GAAGAAGGACATCGACTTTGACGCCCAGATCGAGCAGCGGGCCGAGAGCCTGGACGAGAGCCAGCTCGACACCTACTACTTCGAGGCGCTGGCGCGGCTGATGGAGTGCCCCCAGGCCAGCTACGTGCCCGGCTACCGCATCTGGGAGCACGAAGTGGAGTGGCGCGAGCGCAAAGTGACGCGGCCTGGTTATCTCTTCTTCGGCGCGCCCAACGAGCGCTCCACCGCCCAGCCGCCGCGCGAGTTCTACCTGTACATGCTCCAGGCCTACCAGCCACCCCCCTTCGCCGACGAGCGCAAAGCCGACGAGGTCTTCTTCCGCCTGGCTCGTTTTGGCGCCGATCCTTCGGCAGGCTCAGGACCGGGTTTCGAAGGATCCCTCAAGCTGTACGCCGGCGCCCGGGAGATGGGCGTCTCCGCCTCGGGCGACAACAAGCTGCAGTACGATAAGAAAGCGACCGACCACCTGCGCGCCCTGCAGGGTTGGCTGCGCGATAACCTGGCGCGGGCTATGGACGTCACCTACAAGGGGGTGACCTGGCCCCGGGTTGAGTGTCTCGGTTCCGGGTTCCGGGTTTCGAGTTCTGGGACCGGCTCCGACTCGGAACTTGGAACCCGGAACTCGAAACTGGTTTCGGTGCGCGATCTGGTCAACACCGTGGCCGCCAACTGCCTGTCCACCGCCTTCGCCGAGAGCCTGCCCGACTACCCCAGTATCTCGGTGTTGATCACCGGGGCCAGCCGCGCCCAGGCCGCGGGCGAGGCGGTCCGCTGGCTGGCGGGTGGCCTCAAGACGCAGCAAGGGGCGGCCGTGCTGGAGGCGCTGGACCTGCTGGACAACAAGGGCCACGTCCAGGGGCGCGGCTCGTCTTACGCGGGGCACTTCCTGGACCAATTGCACGCCAAGGGCGAAGGCCAGGTGCTCAACCGCTCGGAGTTGATCGTCGGCCCGTCCGGCGCCGAGGTTGACCGGCGCTTCAAGCTGGAGCCGGAGTGGGTGGCGGTGGCGCTGCTGGGCCTGGCCTACAGCGGCGAGATCAGCCTGGCCCTGCCCAGGCGTAAGATCGACGCCGGGAGCATCGAAGAGGCGGCCAGGCTGAGCGTGGACGACCTGGCCCACTTCAAGTTCATCGAGCGCCCCAAAGGAGTGCCCACCGCCGCGCTGACGGCCCTGTTCGAGGCCCTGGACCTGCCGCCCGGCCTGGTCAAGGACCCCAACCAGCACACGGCCGCCGTGCAGGGGTTGGCTAAGCGGGCGGCGGCCGAGCTGGAGCGGCTGGTGCTGGCCCGGCAGAAAGCCCAGGGCGGGCTGCCCGTTTGGGAAGCGCCGCTGCTGGAGGGTCGGGCCAGGGCCGACCTGCTGGAGCGCCTGGACGGGTACAAGTCCTTCCTGGAATCGCTCCAGGCCTACAACACGCCCGGTAAGCTGCGCAACTTCCGCTACAGCGCCGAGGGGGTGAAAGCCCAGGCCCCGGCTCAGAAGACGTTGGCCGACCTGGAGGCGCTGTCCGAGGTGATAACTGCGGTCCAGCCGCTGACGGCTTATCTGGGTGTGGCCATGGC
>CAZQDO010000765.1:0-1548 GCA_964592085.1 uncultured Anaerolineae bacterium
CCATGTCGGTCACCGCCCGCAGATGCAGTCCCAGCGTTAGCAGTGGTCGTACATAACCGGCATCGTCCCGGTACATAGACAGCTCGGCCAGCAGCACCTCCTCCGCCGCTGCCTGCGCCTCGGCGTCGGCCGTCACTCCCCGCACAAAGGCCGCCAGCAGGCGGTGCAACCGCAGCGCCCCCTCGGCTTCTTTTTCAAGCAGCCCCAGTCCCACCAGACGGTTCAGCCCCCGCGCCGCCACTCGGGCCGCAGTCTGATCACCTTCGGCCAGGTCCAGAGTGGCCAGCAGCAAGTCGCGCGGGATAGGCTCACCGGGCGCAAAGCAGGCCGCCCGCGCCAGCAGGGCTAAGGCCAGACCGTCGGTCGGATCATTGGGGTCAAGCTGCTCATAGCTCAAGGTGAAGGTACGTCCTACGTGCAGCACGTGGTTCGTAGCTGAGGGGGTGACATCTTCCCCTTTTAGTGCCGGGTGCTCCAGCAAACGAGTAGCTTGCAGCTCTTGCAGAAAATCGGCTGGCTGACTGAAGTCTGGGGCGTTCTGGTAGGTCTCCAGGTAGCTGCCTGCCAGGTGTAGGGCCAAGGGCAAATCGCCCAGCTCCTCAGTAATCGCATCTAGGTCAGTATCATTCTCGGCCAGATCGGGCCGATGCTTGCGCAGCAGAGCCACGCTCTCCGCCCGGCTGAGCACGCCCAGCGTCAGCGCCTGCACGCCCGAGATCTTGCCCCAAATCGTCTGGCGGCTGGTGACCATTACCCGGCAGCCACCGTGGGGCGGCCGCCAGCGGGCTAATAGCGCCTCCTCCTCGCAGTTGTCGAAGACCAGTAGGCGGGGCAGGGGGCTACCCCAAGCCGAGAGCACTAGCTGCACCTGGGTCGGCAAGTCCAGGGTCTGGAAGTCGGGCCGCAAATCCAGCCCACCCGGCCCACCACAGGCGGCCACCTCGGCGGAGATCGCGTCCGGGTTGGCGAAGCTGAGCCAGAAGACGCCTCCCGCGAAGTATCCCCCGTAGCGGTGGACGAACTCCGCGGCCAGTTGCGTCTTGCCGATGCCGCCCAGGCCGGTGGCGGCCGCCACCTGGCCGATGGCGGCGGTCTCGCCGCCTTTGAGGGATTTGGCAAGTTGCTTCAGATCTGCCTCGCGGCCGACGAAGAGGGGGTTACGGGTGAGCGGCATGCGCGAGCCGGGTGGTAGCGCAGGGGCAATGGGAGGGATGTCGTCCAGCGGCAGGGACTCGAGTTGGGCCTGGGGCGAAAGCAGGCCACACAGCTCATAAAACGAGACGCCCAACTCAGCCAGCACCAACTCGTTCAGCCGGCCAATGATCTCGGCGCGTGCCGCTCGGCGGGTCTCGGTACCCCCGTATCGCTTAGTCTGGCTGATGTTCTCCTCCAGCCGATGCTGGTAGGTGAGCGCTTCGGAGTAGTGAGGATGGTCGCGCCCCAGTTTCTCCAGCAGTTGGCGCAGCCCGGCTTCGTAGGCGGGAAACGGGTCGGTTGGAACGGCTTCCTGTTCGGTCATGGTTGTCTCCCCGAAGGGTGGCTACCCCT
>CAZQDO010000766.1:0-1540 GCA_964592085.1 uncultured Anaerolineae bacterium
CCACGACTGCACAGCCTTGGTGGTTGAAATCTTGGCCAGGTCCACAGGTCCCCTTCGCGATCAAGAGCGGCCAGCCGTCGCCAGCCGTCGCATCTCACCTGCCAGGGAACCCGCACCCGAGCCCCCCGCTATGCCAGACCCGGAGCCACGCGTGACTGTGTCGCAGGTTGGCGACGGCGACAGGGGTGTGGCCATCCCGCGATTGCCGGTGGGACGCTGGTTAGTGGGGCTGGCCAAAGGGCTACTGGCGCTGTTGATGGTCATCGTGACCGGCCTGCGCACCCTGATCAGCCGGGTGCTACCCAATAAGGACGGTGGCGGGCCATCGCGACAATACGCGTCTGCCACGGCCCAGGCTCATCGCATCCATACCTCACCGCTGCCTCAGGGGGCGCTGCGTACGGTCGCCCTGGTCATTCCCCTGATCGTGGGGCTGGCCGTGGGATTGACCTACTGGCAAAGGGGCTTGGCCCGCGAAAATGAGTTCAATGGTCTGATGGAACAAGCTGGGCTCACCTATCAGCAGGCACTGGGCTCCGATGATGCAACTGCTCGTGACCTGCTGGCCCAGGCCGAGAGCCTGCTGACCCAGGCCGAAGCCATCAAACCAGGTGAGGCGACCATCGGTGAACTGCGAGGGTCCATCGCCGAGCACCAAGACAAGATTGATAAGGTAGAGCGCCTCTACTGGGTGGGGGAGCTGCGGAGCTACGACGACCCGGGCACCCAGCCGCGCCGCGTGGTCGTCAACGGGTTGCACGTCTACGTTCTTGAACAGGGCAATGACCAGGTATATCATCACCAACTGGACGCGGCCGGCGATGCCTTGGAGCTCGACGAGGGTGATCCGGTGATGGTCCGGCGTGGCCAGCAGGTGGAGACGGCGGTCGCCGGTGAGATGATCGACCTGGTGTGGATGCCGGCTGGCGGCAATCGGCAGACCAGCGATCTGTTGATCTTGGAGAGCGGCGGGTTGCTGGAGTACAATCCCAGTTGGGGCCTCGTCCCGGTGCCGATTGTCGGTACAGAGACCTGGGCACTGCCAACAGCCGTCGCCAGCTACTTCGGCAATTTATACATCCTCGACCCGCAGGCGGGGCAGATTCTGCGCTATCTACCCAGCGCTGAGGACTATACCATTCCGGCTGAGAATTACTTCCCTGACGACGTCGCGGTGGATCTGACCGGCGCTGTGGACATAGCCATTGACGGTTTTATCTACGTCCTGTACGCCGACGGTACCATCCGTAAATTCGAGGGAGGGGCGCCCGTCGAGTTCCAGGTCGCCGAGATCGACAGACCTCTGGGGCGTTCGACGGCCATTTACGCCGCACCCGACGATGTGGCTCAATACCTGTACGTGGCTGACGCCGATAACAAGCGAGTGGTGCAACTCAACAAAGACGGTCGCTTTGTGCGCCAGTTTAAGCCCCGCGATGAGGAGTCGGTCGACTTCAACACACTGCGCTCCATCTTCGTCGATGAACTCGGCGGCAAGCTTTATCTCCTCAACGACGGCGGCCTGTACGTTGCCAACATC
>CAZQDO010000767.1:0-1536 GCA_964592085.1 uncultured Anaerolineae bacterium
CCTGGTAGAGCACCGGCGCAACCAGCAGGTCTGGCCAGAACATGAATTGATCCTCCACCTGGACGGAGCCCTTGTCCTCAGGAAAGTCGAAGAAGAGCGGGCGCATGGGGGGGATGCCTTTCTCGTGGGCCAGGCGCATTTGATCCATGATGTAAGGCCGCAGCCGCTCGCGCAGGAACAGCAGTTCCTTGATGATGGCGTAAGCCTCGTCACCGAAGGACCACACTTCGTTGGGGCCGCCCGTGTGCAAACCACTGGTCGGCAGCCGGAAGCCGTGCAGGCGGAACAGCGGACAGAAGGCGCCGTACTGGAACCAGCGCACGATGAGCTCACGGAAGTAGGGCGACTCAGGGTCGCCGTTGAGGAAGCCGCCGATGTCCGTGGTCCACCAGGGAATGCCGCTCAGGCCGATGTTCAGCCCGGCGCGAACCTGGGCCTGCAGCGCCTCGAACGTAGACTGGATGTCGCCAGACCAGACAGCCGCGCCGTACCGCTGACTGCCGGCCCACGCCGACCGACAGAGGGTGATGATTTCCTCCTCCCCCTCGGCACGCATGCCCTCGTAGAAAGCGCGCTCGTGCATCATGGGGTAGATATTCCCCACCGCCGCCCCATTGCCGATGTGGTAGCGCAGATTCCCGGCGTCTTCGTGACGGGTCTCTGGCTCGCAAGCATCCAGCCACCAGACCTTGATCCCGTGCCGATAGTAGCCCTCACGGACTCGCTCCCAGATGAAGCGCCGCGCTTCGGGATGGGTGGGGTCGTAGTAATGCACGTAGACAAGCTCCTCGAATCCAGTATCCGTGAAGAGCATCATCGCCGCAACACCGCGCTCGGTGCGGAGCAGCAGGCCGCGTCGCTCCATCTCCTCGAAGTTGGCGCTGGCAGGGTTGACTGTGGGCCAGATGGAGACCATCACCTTGACCCCCATCTCCTCTAATTCGCGCACCATTCCCGCCGGGTCCGGCCAACATTCGGGATCGAACTGCCATTCGCCCTGCTTCGTCCAGTGGAAGAAGTCTACGACGATGATCGAGAGAGGCAGGCCACGGCGCTTGTACTCCCGGGCCACGGAGAGCAACTCCTCCTGGGTGCGGTAGCGGAGCTTGCACTGCCAGAAACCTGCCGCCCACTCAGGCAAAAGCGGCACGTGGCCCGTAGCGTCGGCGTAACGGGCCATGATCCCCGCCGGCGTGTCGCCTACCGTAACCCAGTAGTCCATTTGTGGGGTCGCCTCGGCCACCCAGCGGGTCTGGTCCTGGCCCAGCTCCACCCGCCCCACGGCCGGATTGTTCCACAGAAAGCCATACCCCCGGCTCGATAACAAAAAGGGTATGCAGACCTCGCTATTGTATTGAACCAGATCAATTACGGTACCCTTCTGATCCAGCAAACCGTGCTGGTGCTGGCCCAACCCGTAGATCCGCTCATCATCGTAGGCCTTGAACCGCGCCTGGATATGGAAGAGGTCGCCCCCTACGGGCTTGAACTGCCGCGCCGGCGGTCGGGGGAAATGCGACGGCGACTCGGCCAGGA
>CAZQDO010000768.1:0-1524 GCA_964592085.1 uncultured Anaerolineae bacterium
GAGCAAGATGGAGAGGAGCAATCCGAGCAGAATCGTGCTTTTCAGATGTTTGCTAAGTATCATCGGTATTCCTCCTTCTTGTGTGACTACTCAGCCACCCTCCCGCAGGTTGCGATGAGCAGTGGTTCTCGGCCAGACACGGCTCAAACCCGTGGGAGGGTGAGCAGTCACCTTCTTGTGAGGTTCTATCGGATAATATTGGCGCTCGGCAAATTATATCATCCATCACCTCCCCTCAAGAATCGGAGATCCCGCCGGGCAGTGATTCAGGCTTTCACGAACTCAGATACCGATGGATGCTGGCCGCAACCCCACGCCCTTCCGCGATGGCGATCACCGCCAACTGCGACTCGCCGGTGTTGTCCCCGGCGGCGAATACGCCCCGGCGAGTTGTCTGCCCCGTGTCCTCATCGGTGATGATCCAGCCTCCCGGCTCTGTCTCCAGCCCTGGCGTGGCCTCCACGATGTGGGGATCCGGGCCACGCTCAGGCGCGAACACCACCAGGTCCGCATCCACAGTATACTCAGACCCCACGGCCGGTATCAGGCGGATGCGGCCACCTCGGCGAGTGAGGCGCAGATGCTGACATTGCACTTGCGTGACGTGGCCTCTTTCATCGCCAACCAGTTCTACCGGCTCCGCCAGAGCCACAAAGCCCACGTGCTCTTCCTGCGCAGCCAACCTGTCCTCGTAACGGCACAGGATGTCCATCTCCCAGCCCCGATAAAAGCAGGTCACCTTCTGTGCGCCCATTCGGACCGCCGTCCGCGCGCAATCCACCGCGGCGTGCCCAGCGCCAAAGATCGCCACCCGTTCGCCTGCCTGAATGGGCGTATGCTCTTCAGGTGTAGTGTACGCTTCGTCCAGGTTGGTTCGCAACAGGAACTCGGTGGCCAGGTAAACACCCTTCAGATCCATGCCCGGCAGATTCATTACTGCCTCAAAACCGGCTCCGGTCCCCAGAAACACGGCGTGATACCCTTGCTGGAGCAGGTCTTGCACCGTGACATCCCGTCCCACCCGGGTCTCGAAGGCGAACTGGACTCCCAGGCGCTCCAACTGGGCAACCTTCTCCTCGACGATGGGCACGGGGAGGCGAAAGCGAGGGATAGTGTAGACCAGCATACCCCCTGGCCGACGGCGCATCTCGAAGACGGTCACTGCGTGCCCCAACTTGACCAGCTCCTCCGCCACCGTCAACCCCGCTGGCCCCGATCCCACCACCGCCACACGCCAGCCCGTCGGCGGGGGGACTTCGGGGATCGGAAAGCCCTCTGCCTGGCGTTGGTAATCGGCCGCAAAAGCCTCCAAGCGGCCCAACCGGATACCGGGGTCAAACTGACCCACCGGGCAGGCGCGCTCGCACAAGAGCTCGTCGGGGCACAGCCGGCCGCACAACTCTGGGAAATTACTGGTCTGGCGATAAATGGCGGCGGCCTCCAGAAAGTTGTCCTCCGAAATCTCCCACATCGCGCCGGGGATGTCGTTGTGCAACGGGCAGGCCAGCATACAGGGTTGAGGTG
>CAZQDO010000769.1:0-1510 GCA_964592085.1 uncultured Anaerolineae bacterium
AGTCGGCACAGCCCTGCACCTCGGCCAGGGTCACTTCGGCGGTATAGCCATCGTCGGCCACGAACACCACCGTCGCGTCGGCAGCGGGGCCAGCCATCTCCAGCAGCTTGTTGATGGAGACGCCGGTGTAGGTCTTGGTCTCGCCCTGCTTGTTGGTGGATTGCGCCTCCATGGTTTCCATGGCTCGCACATCTTCCTCGATCCAACCGATCTCCTGGGCCACGTTGCCCGTGATCTTGAGCGCCGCGTTTTCGGGGATACCCCCGGCAGGCGTCTCTGCGGCAGCGCCGCCCTGGATCTGGATCTCGGCCAGACCCTTGATCTGGACCTTGCCGGACTGATCGGGCAGGACCGAGCGCAGCCCGCCTTCGGGATCGAAGGCGACGATGCAGTTATCGCAGCCCTGCACGTCGGCCAGGGCGATTTCGGCCGTGTAGCCGTCGCTGGCGACCAGCACCAACGTGGCTCCCTCCCCGGCTCCCGCAAGCTTCAGCAGGGTATTCAGGGGGACGCCGGTGTAGGTGGTGGTCGTGCCGTCCTTGCCGGTATAGTCAACGTCCAGGGTGTCCATCGCCTTCAGCTCATCCTCGGTCCAGGCCATCCCTTTGCCGCCGGTGATCTTGAGCGCGGCGCCCCCGGAAGGCTCTTCCGCGCTGCCGTGTGCCTCGCGCCAGGCGGCCGAGTCAGGCGTGAAGAGGGGCGCACCGAACTTGTCCACACCGAACTGACCGATCTTTTCCTGGGTGGGCAGCGAGATCAGCCAATCAATGAACTGGTTGGCCAGGTCGTTGTTGATCTGCGGGCTTTTCTCCGGGTTGACGGCGATGACGCCGTAAGGGTTGAACAGGATGGGGTCGCCCTCGGCCAGGATGTCGAGCTCGATTCCCTCCAGCGTGCGAGCCAGGTATGTCGCCCGGTCGCTGAGGGTGTAGGCCTGCTGCTCATCGGCCATGGTCAGCACAGCACCCATCCCCTGCCCGGCGGAGATGTACCAGTCACCCGCTGGCTCGATGCCCGCCTCGGCCCAAATCGCCTTCTCCTTGGTGTGCGTGCCGGAGTCGTCGCCGCGCGAGACAAAGGGCGCCTCCGCTTCGGCGATTTTGGCCAGGGCCTTAGGGGCCTTTTTCATGCCCTTGATGCCCGCTGGATCGCTGGCCGGGCCGACGATGACAAAGTCGTTGTACATCACGTCTTCGCGGCGCACACCGTGCCCGGCATCCATGAAAGCATCCTCTCTGGCGCGGGCGTGGACCAACAGCACGTCGGCGTTGCCATCCTGGCCGAGGGCGATGGCTTGCCCTGTGCCCACCGCGATGACCTCCACCCTGACGTTGTACTGGGCCTCGAAATCGGGCAAGATATAGTCCAGCAAACCCGAGTCAGCGGTGGAGGTGGTGGTGGCCAGGATCAGTTTTTGCGACTCGACAGGTTGGGGGGTGTCCGTGGGTGGGGGTGGAACCGGCGTGTTCGTGGGTGCCGCGGCGGGCACCGGCGTCGCGGTTGGCGCAGG
>CAZQDO010000770.1:0-1503 GCA_964592085.1 uncultured Anaerolineae bacterium
CCTTGACGAGGGGGTGGTGAGCCCGGTTGGGCTTCCAGAAGATGGGCAGACGGGTGATGCGCCCCTCGCCCGGCAGGACGGCGCTCAAATCCACCTCGAAGAAGTATCGAGGTTGGCTCTGTGAGCCTTCTTCATAAGAGAGGTTCTTGTCTACCCGAATATCGAGATGCATGGCTCCCCCTCCTATGTTCTGCAGACTCCTCTGTACGCCCTTCCAGCTAAATGGCGACATCGCCTCGCTCCCCTGTCCGTATCCGGACCACTTCCTGCATTGGCGAGACGAAGATCTTGCCGTCTCCGACGTCCCCCGTCCAGGCCCCCTTCATGATGGCATCAATGACCTTCTCTACCTCCTCATCCTTGACCACGACGTCCATCTTGAGCTTGGGCAGGATATCGGCGGGAAAAGTCGATGTACCTCGCCAAAAAGTCTCCCCACGCTGACGGCCGCGCCCCTTGACCGGCGTAATGTTGAACGACGGGATGCCCGCCCTATCCAGGGCGTCCTTGACGTCAACCAGCTTCTCTTCCCGGACAATGGCCTCGACCTTTTTCATGGCTTCTCCCCTGCAATTCCTTTCCTACTTCATGGCCTACCAGGAGCCATAGGCTCGCTCCCCATGTTGGGCCAGGTCTACTCCCACCAACTCCTCCCTGGGTGAGACTCGCACGGTTGAGAACGAATCCAAAACCTTCAGGATGCCGAACGTCATGGCGAAGGAGTACCCCCAGGTGGCGCCGATACCGGCTAGCTGAGCCAGCAACTGCTCCGGCCTGCCATCGATGGCACCACCGATGCCCCCGTGGAAACCAGCGACAGTAGTGATTGCGCCGCTGGCAAACAGGCCGGCCGCGAATGCGCCCCAGGTGCCGCCGACGCCGTGAACGGCCCAAACATCCAGGGTGTCGTCCAGGCCCAGGCGATCACGTAGGCGCACCGCCAGATAGCAGAAGAGGCCGGCGCCGATACCGATAAGGATGGCCGGCATGATGTTCAGATATCCGTCGCCATGCTCCCACGCCCCCACGAAGCCGGAAGCGGGAGTGATGGCCACCAGTCCGGCCACGGCCCCAGCCGCTGCCCCCGTCACGCTGGGCGCCCGTTGGAACAGCCAGCTCATGCCTGTCCACGTGAGAGCCCCCGCTCCTGCCGCCGTGTTGGTCACCACAAAGGCGTTAGTGGCCAGCGCCCCCGAGGCTAGGGCGCTGCCGGCGTTGAACCCGAACCAGCCGAACCACAGCAGGCCCGCGCCCAGGACCACAAACGGAATACTGTGAGGCTCCATGGGCATCTTGCCGAAACCCGTACGTTTGCCGTACACCAGGGCCGCCGCCAGGGCAGCCGCCCCTGAGTTGATGTGCACGACGATGCCCCCAGCGAAGTCATAGGTGCCCAGGCCACCATTTGTACTGAGCCAGCCGTCCTTGGCCCACACCCAGTGGGCCACCGGCGCGTACACCAGCGTGACCCACACCACTACGAAGATGAGCAGTGTGCCGAAC
>CAZQDO010000771.1:0-1501 GCA_964592085.1 uncultured Anaerolineae bacterium
TCTCGAGAACGCATGCCCACATGTCTTTTCGAAGATCTACATCTCGCTCCCCCCATTTCTTAAAAGACTCTTGTGAACAGGCCCGTCACGCGCTGCTCACAACGACTCGCCTCCCAGTATGACATCAATGGCCTCTTCCAGTTTCGCCGCGGAGTTGCTCAACCGCTCATCCATTCCTCGCACTTTGCGCTTGTCTGTCGTCAGCTCCCGCTGCAGGCTCTTGATCTGACGCTGAGTCTCGCCAGGAGCAGGGCCTCCCAGGAGGGTCCGCCTCCCCACCACCTTGGCCGGATCCATTGCTTGCTGCAAGCTGTCGGCGCTCAATTCTATCGGCCTGTTCATGTATTGCCGGGCTGCCTCGTCCACCAGAGATACATCTATCTCGGAGGGTCGTAATCCTCGCGCTATTGCCGTGCGGACTAGGATACCGGTGATCTGATGAGCAGTTCTCCAAGGCAGGCCCTTCTCGCGCACCAAAGCCCCGGCAATGTCGGTCGCCTGGCACCACGAGCCAGCGACTCGATCCGCCATGACTTGCTCGTTTATCTGCAGGGCCGGCACCAACTGCGTCATCCACTGAAGGTGCTGCACAGTGTTATCGAAGCATCGTCTGAGCGTGGCTTCAGCATAGTGACGCTCTAGAATTGGGAACCCAGTAGGCCCGCTAAGTCCGTGAAACGCGGTCACCAACCCGCCAAGGCAATCGGCGGCTGCCCCGCGAATAACCTGCAACGCATTGGGGTTCTTCTTTTGCGGCATCACACTGCTGGTTCCACAAAAGCGATCTGGGAGATCGACGAACCCAAACTCAGCGGTGGCCCACAACTCGAGATCGCTGGCCCACCGAGCCAGGTTGTCGGTCAAGAGTACCAGAGTTGTCAAACTTTCAAAGAGATCGTCGTGGGGTAATATGGCGTCCTGAGTATTCTCCCTTATCCTATCGAATCCCAAGAGCTCGCCAACACGCTCTCGGTTCAGTGGAAACTCCGTCCCGGTCAAGATGACCGCCCCAGCGGGGCTTGTATTGATCCTCTCGTAGGCCTGCTCGATCCTTTGAAAATCCCTTGCCAGCATGGTGGACCAAGCCGCATAAGTGTGGCCCAAAGTAACAGGCTGGGCATGTTGGCCGAACGTATATCCCGGCATGATTGCTGCCACATAGCTTGAGGCCGTTGTCAATAGGGCTGTTCGCAACTCGTTGACCTGTTTCAGTACCAGGAGCAGCTTGTCACGCTGATGTATCCTTCTGGCAACGACTCCCACATCCCCGGAGCTTCTTCCCAAGTGAATGCGACCGCCTACCTCCTCGCCGAGCTTCTGGATCAGGTACTTTTCCGCTGAATGGAAAGCTCCCCCCACCTCGAGCCTCGTCTTCTCCACGCCCTTCTTCTCCATCTCTCGCAGGGCCTCTAGCATTCTTGCCGCATCCTGCTTGGGTATGAGGCCTTCCTCCGCCAACATCACCAGATGGGCCTTGTCGAAAGCGTGAATAGCGTAGAGG